>NZ_JBIVDY010000010.1:112050-330210 GCF_044747365.1 Kitasatospora sp. NPDC090091 | reverse complement strand
CTGTTGAGTTCTCAAGGAACGGACACTTCCTTCAGGCGGCTTTCACACCGGCCCTCCGGGCGCTTCGTTCTTTCGTGTTTCCAGCTTATCAGACGTTTTCCGCTCCGTTTTCCGGAGTTTCATTCATCCGACCCTTGCTGGCCAGGTCCGCTTTCCGCGGCGACCTCCACATTAGCGCATTCCGAGAGTTACCCGAAATTCCCGACTTTCACCGGTCGACGGGAACGCCGACCAACCCAAATGAATGGGCATCGAGTGAGAGTTGGACTTGCTGACTGTGATGATCGCTTCGGCTGGTCCGCGCCGACCTTTCGGCCGTCCAAGTACCTGCCCGCTTCCAGCGACTCGTCCAACACTAGGCCAGTCGGACGGCGGCGTCAAACACGGGGGACCGGATCTGTCCAGATCCGGTCCCCCGTGTCGTAAGCCCCAGGTCAGGGGCTATTCAGTTTCGGCCACGGCCGGTCGCGTTCACCGAGCCGGGCTCAGCCGTGCGGCGCCGTGTCCAGCCGTGCCGTGTTCAGCCGGCGGCGACCAGCTCGGCCGCGGCCAGGTTGCGCTTGCCGCGACGCAGCACCAGCCACCGGCCGTGCAGCAGATCGGCCTCGGTCGGGACCGCCTCCTCGTCCGTCACCTTGACGTTGTTGAGGTAGGCGCCGCCCTCCTTGACCGTCCGGCGGGCGGCCGAGCGGCTCGGCGCCAGGCCGACGGCGACCAGCAGGTCGACGATCGACTGGAGCTCGGTGACCTCGGCCTTCGGGACCTCCGCCAGGGCGGCGGCCAGGGTCGGGGCCTCCAGATCGGTCAGCTCGCCCTGGCCGAACAGCGCCTTGGACGCGGCGACCGCGCGCTCGTACTGGTCGGCGCCGTGCACCAGGGTGGTCAGCTCCTCGGCCAGCGCACGCTGGGCGAGGCGGGCGGCCGGGCGCTCGGCCGTCTCGCGCTCCAGCTCCTCGATCTCCTCCTTCGAGCGGAAGCTGAAGATCCGCAGGAAGTTGGAGACGTCGCGGTCGTCCGCGTTCAGCCAGAACTGGTAGAAGGCGTACGGGGTGGTCAGCTCGGGGTCGAGCCAGACCGTGCCGGACTCCGTCTTGCCGAACTTGGTGCCGTCCGCCTTGACGATCAGCGGCGTGGCCAGCGCGTGCACGGACTTGCCGTCCGCCTTGCGGATCAGGTCCGTGCCGGCGGTGAGGTTGCCCCACTGGTCGCTGCCGCCGGTCTGCAGGGTGCAGCCGTAGCGGCGGTTCAGCTCCAGGTAGTCCATGCCCTGGAGGATCTGGTAACTGAACTCGGTGTAGCTGATGCCCGCGTCGGAGTTGAGCCGTCGGGCGACGGCCTCCTTGGCGATCATGTTGTTGACGCGGAAGTACTTGCCCACGTCGCGCAGCAGGCTGATCGCGGACATCCCGGAGGTCCAGTCCAGGTTGTTGACCATGCGCGCCGCGTACGGACCCTCGAAGTCGAGGAAGCGCGAGATCTGGCCACGCAGGCGGTCGACCCAGGCGGCCACCGTCTCGGGGTCGTTGAGGACGCGCTCGGCGGTGGGCTTCGGGTCGCCGATCAGACCGGTGGCGCCGCCGACCAGGCCGAGCGGGAGGTTGCCGGCCTGCTGGATGCGGCGCATGGTGAGGATCTGCACCAGGTTGCCGAGGTGCAGGCTGGGGGCCGTCGGGTCGAAGCCGCAATAGAACGTGACCGGGCCGTCCGCGAACGCCTTGCGCAGTGCGTCCTCGTCGGTGGACAGGGCGATCAGCCCACGCCACCGCAGCTCGTCGACGATGTCCGTCACGGTCACGCTTCTCCTTCGATCGGGCGTCCGCCCGCTGCGGGCCCGGTTCGGTCGGGCCCCGGTACGGAACGACTCCAGCGTGTAGAGCCTACGCGGTCCCGGCCAGCGAGTTTCCGCGGAGGCGGCCGGTCGGAGTCCGCCGGCCCCGCTCGACCGGCCCGCGCACCGCCCGCCGACCCGCGCGCACCGCGGGTGTCCCCCGCGCCGACGGCACGGCCACCGGCCCTCCGCCGCACCGCCCCCGCATCGCCACAGGTCCGCCGCCGCTCCGCCACCGCGCGGCCACCGCCCTTGTCCGACACCGGAAATTCCGTTGTTCGTCGGCCCGGAGCCCCTTCAGAGTGGTCCCACCGCCGCGCGGCGGCAGTGACGTGTGTGGAGACGGTCGTGCCGCCGTGGCACGCCCGCGGAAAGGGTTGGCCGAGGTGCGCAGCACGCTGGTTCTGAATGCAAGCTACGAGCCCCTGACGACGGTGTCGCTCCAGCGTGCCGTCGTCCTGGTACTCCAGGACAAGGCAGTGGTGGAGCAGGCGCATCCGTTGCGCACGGTCCGCGGTACGGGGGTGACCGTACCGGTGCCCCGGGTGATCAGACTGCAACGGTACGTACGGGTTCCTTTCCGACAACAGGCTCCGTGGTCGCGTCGCGGTGTTCTGGTCCGTGACCAGCACCTCTGCGCCTACTGCGGGCGCCGGGCCACCACGGTGGACCACCTGCAGCCGAAGTCGCGCGGTGGGGCGGACAGCTGGATGAACACCGTCGCCGCGTGCGCCGAGGACAACCAGCGCAAGGCCGACCGGACGCCGGAGCAGGCGGGGATGCGGCTGCTGCGCAAGCCGTTCGTGCCGACGCCGCAGGCCACCCTGATGATGGCGCTGGGCCTGCGCGGCTCGGAGGTCCGGGAGCTGGCCGACTGGCTCCCGGCGGCCCCGATGGCGCCCGCGCCCTCCGCCGCCTAGCGGACGCGCGGACGCCGGAACGCCGCGACACCGGAACGCCGCGACACCGGAACGCCGCGAGGCCGCGGTGCGAACCGTGCCGCCGGGTACCGGGCCTCAGCCCTTGGCCTGGTACCCGGACGCGGTGCCGAAGTTGGCCGCGTGCTCGGGCACCGCGACGACCTGGCCGCCGCCGATCAGCACCCGGCCGGAGACCAGCAGTGAGCCGGTGCCCTGCGGGAAGTTGCCGCCCACGCTCTCCTGGCCGCCGGCCAGGGCGAAGCGGCTGAGGTGGGCGGGCTGGTCGCGGCGCTCGTCGACGGCGAGCAGCAGCGCGCTGCCGTCGACGCCGACCGCGCGGACCTCGCCCTTCTCGCTCGCGGCGGTCTTCCAGCGCTGCTGCCCGGTGTCCAGGTCGTAGCCGACCACCGCGACCGGGCCGCCGGCGTTCGCCGGGACCAGCATGGTCACCATCGTCCGGTCCTGGAAGAACACCCCGGGCGTGGCCGAGAACGTTCCGTGGCCGACGTCCAGCCGGCCCTCCCCCGCGGCGACCGGGATCTCGGCGGCCGGGTCGCCGGAGGCGCCCCAGGCGAACACCTTGTCGTCGGTGGGCTTCTCGCCGGTGGTGAGGACGACGGCCGGTTCGGCGGAGAGCACGCTCACGGTCTTCGGCTGGTTGTTCAGGCCGCGCCACCAACTCACCTTGCCGTCGGCGGTGTTGAGCGAGACGGCCTGGTCGACGGGGGTGGAGTCGGCGCAGCTGCTGGCGATCACCACGGTCTTGCCGGCGACGCCGCCGGAGAGGCTGCAGAACTTGCCCTGGCCGGTGTACTGCCAGACGTCTTTGCCGTCGGCGGACTCCCAGGCCACGGCGCGGTCGTCGCCGACGGCGATCACCTTGTCCTCGGTGACGCCGACGTGGGCGGTGTAGGTGCCCTTGGCGTCGGTGACGGACTTGGTCCAGGCGGTCTTGCCGGTCTTGGTGTCGACGGCGACCACCGAGGTGCACGGGCTCTTCGGGTCGGCCTGGGTCCGGAACAGTGCCGCGCCGACGCCGGCCGCGTTGACGCTCGGGGACAGCCCGCACGGGACGGCCCCGGCGGCCGGCGGTTCGACCGACCAGGTGGGCTTGCCGTCCGCCCGGTCGTAGGCGCGGACGCCGGTGGCGTCGGCGCGCACCACCGCGTCGGACAGCAGCCAGCTGCCGACCAGGGTGTCGTCGGTGCCGGGCTGGAGAGCGGCGGCCGGCTGGGCCGACCAGGCCCTGGTGTGGGCGACGGCGAAGCCCGGCTCGCTGCCGGTGGCGTCGGCGGAGTCGGTGCCACCGTCCTCGGTGGCCACCAGCAGGGCCGCGGCGAGCAGCACGCCGAGCGCGGCGACGCCCGCTCCCGCGCGGATCGCCAGGGACCGCCGGCTCGGCGCGTGCTCGGCGGAGACCACCGAGTCGGCGGCGGCCCGGGCCCTGGCCGCGAGGCCGGTCCGGCCGTTCTCGGTGCGGTCCGGCCCGGCGACCGGCTCGGTCGAGCCGCCGGAACCGCGCTCACCGCCGGCGTCGGCGCCCCGGGCCAGGCTCTCGTCGGCGTCCCGGTCGGCGTCCTCGTCGACGTCCGCCGGCGGCTCGGACTCCTGCTCGGGGTCGGAGCACAGGTAGCCGTCGGCGGAGTACTCGGCGCCCGCCGGGGCGTACAGGCCGGCCCCGGCCGGCTGCTGCGGGGCGGCGTAGTCCGCGTACTGCTGCTGTTGCTGCTGCTCGTAGTCGGTGTACTGGTAGTACGGCTGCTGGCCGCCGTAGACACCCTGTCCGTAGACCGTCTGCCCGTACCCGGTCTGCCCGTCCGCGGCCGCGTAGTCGGCCGAGCCGTGGCCGGCCGTTCCGTAGCCCTGCTCGCCGTAGCCGCCCTGCCCGTACGCCGCGTTCCCGTAGGCGGACCCGTTCCCGTACGAGGACCCGTTCCCGTAGGCGTCCTGTCCGTTCCCGTACCCGGCACCGCTTCCGTGCCCGGCGCTCTCCCCGTACCCGGTGCCGGCCTCGTGCGGCCCGCTCCCCTGCCAGGGCTGCTGCTCCGGGTCGGCCGCGGGCCAGTCCTGCCGGTGGTCGGTCTGCTGCGGGTACCAGGGCTGCTGCTGGGCGCCGCCGAGGGGATCCTGAGCCATCCGTTCCGTCCCTCCCGCCGCCCGCCGTGGAGGGGCCAGCATCTCACGCCACCCGGAGCGTCCCGTTCCGCCCTGGGAGAAGGGGAGCGGGACACCGCACGGGGGAGGACGGGCGCGCGGACGGGACGGAACCGGGGCCGGACCGCCCCGCGGTCAGGCGGATTCGGCGCGCAGGGCCGTGTCGATGCGTGCGGCGAGGGTGAAGTCGAGGGCGGTCAGGCCGCCGGCGCTGTGCGTGGAGAGGGCGAACCGCAGGGTGCGCCAGCGGATGTCGATGTCGGGGTGGTGGTCCATCGTCTCGGCCTCCTCGGCGACGGCGACGACCACCCGGATCGCCGCCGGGAAGTCCCGTGCGTCGGCGGTGCGGGTGATGGTGTCGCCGTCCCGGGTCCACTCCGGCAGGCCGGCCATGGCGGCCGCGATCTCGTCCTCGGTCAGGCGTGCTCTGCTGCTCATCGGACCGCTCCCGTGGGTCGGAGTGTTGGGTGGCCCCGCCCGCGGCGGAGCGTCAGGCCTTCCGGCGTGGACGTGGCACCAGTTCACCGCCGCAGTTGGGGCAGCGGCCGGCCATGGCGCCGGTGCAGTCCGGACAGAAGGTGCACTCGTAGGAGCATATGGAGGCGGGGCCGTCCGCGGTCAGCGACACCTCGCAGCGCTCGCAGATCTCACGCATCTCCAGTGCCATGACGTCCTCCGGGGTCGGTCGGTACAACGGTGCGACGGTGCATCGGTCAGGTGCACCGATCGGGGCGTGACGGTCGGGGCGTGGCGGTCGATCAGTTGATCAGCAGCTTGGTGACGGCGACCAGGCCGACCACCACGATGACGCCCCGCAGCACCGGCGCCGACAGTTTGCGGCCCACCTTGGCCCCGACCAGGCCGCCGACCAGCGAGCCCGCCGCGATCAGGCCGGCGGCGGCCCAGTCGACCGTCGCGGTGAAGAGGAAGAAGAGGGCGGCGACGGCATTGACGATCATCGCCAGGGCGTTCTTCACCGCGTTGATCCGCTGCAGCTCCTCCTGGAGCAGCATGCCCATCAGGGCCAGCAGCAGGACGCCCTGGGCGGCGCCGAAGTAGCCGCCGTAGATGCCGGTGAGGAACACGCCGGCGAGCAGTGCGGCACCGCCGTCCGGGTCGCCGCCGGGGCGGCGGCGGGCGGCCACCGCCTTGGCCACCCGTGGCTGGATCACGACCAGCACGAGGGCCAGCAGGATCAGCACCGGGACGATCGCGTCGAAGGCGGCGCTCGGCAGTTCGATCAGCAGCACCGCGCCGACCAGCCCGCCGAGCAGCGAGGCGGTGCCGAGGCGCAGCAGCCGGCGGCCCTGGTCGGCCAGCTCGCGCCGGTAGCCGATCACGCCGCTGAGTGAACCGGGCACCAGGCCGAAGGAGTTGGAGACGTTGGCGGTGACCGGCGGGATGCCGACGGCGAGCAGGACGGGGAACGTGATCAGGGTTCCGGAGCCGACGATCACGTTGATCATCCCGGCTCCGACGCCCGCCGCCAGGACGGCGATCGCCTCCCAGAGCGTCATGGGCCACCTCTCGTCTCGGTCCTGTCCGAGGCGATCATGCCGGACCGCGGGCGGGGCCCACCAGACCCGCCCATCATTCGGGACGCACGCCACATGCCCGCCGCACACCGGGTCCGCACACCGCGCCCGCACACCGGGCCCACACGCCCGGCCGGGAAGGCGGGCGTCCGCAGGAACGGCGACGGGCCCGCCCCCGAATGGGAGCGGGCCCGCGCCGCACGGGCGGTCGGCCGGTCGGGCAGCCGGCGGGTCAGGCAGTGAACCGGCCGGTCGGACCGGTCACTCCGGGTCGATCTTGCGGTACTCGCGGGCCGGGTCGACCCGGGGCCGGGCGGCACCCTTGGTGTCGGTGTCCAGCGGACGCGGACCGGCCGCCGGGTCCAGCGGCACCTGGGTGGCGGCCGGTGCGGCGGCGCTGGGGGCCGCGACCGCCCCGCCGTTCACGCCGCCGTTGCCGGTCAGGCCGGTGAAGGCGCCGCCGAGGCCCTTGAGCGCGTCGCCGACCTCGCTCGGGATGATCCAGAGCTTGTTCGAGTCGCCCTTGGCCAGCTCGGGCAGGGTCTGCAGGTACTGGTAGGCGAGCAGCTTCTGGTCGGCGTCGCCGTCGTGGATGGCCTCGAAGACGGTCCGGATCGCGGCGGCCTCACCGTCGGCGCGGAGCACCGCGGCCTGGGCCTCACCCTCGGCCTTGAGCACCTCGGCCTGCTTCTCACCCTCGGCCTTGAGGATTTGCGCCTGCCGCTGGCCCTCGGCGGTGAGGATCGCGGCGCGCTTGTCGCGGTCGGCGCGCATCTGCTTCTCCATCGAGTCCTGGATGGAGGTCGGCGGCTCGATCGCCTTCAGCTCGACGCGGTTGACGCGGATGCCCCACTTGCCGGTGGCCTCGTCCAGCACGCCGCGCAGGCCGGCGTTGATGACCTCGCGGGAGGTCAGGGTGGACTCCAGGTCCATCGAGCCGATGATGTTGCGCAGCGTGGTGACGGTCAGCTGCTCGATCGCCTGGATGTAGCTGGCGACCTCGTAGGTGGCGGCGCGCGCGTCGGTGACCTGGTAGTAGATGACCGTGTCGATGTTGACGACCAGGTTGTCCTGGGTGATCACCGGCTGCGGCGGGAACGGCACGACCTGCTCGCGCAGGTCGATCCGGTTGCGCACGCGGTCGATGAACGGGACGACGATGTTCAGCCCCGCGTTGAGCGTCCGGGTGTAGCGGCCGAAGCGCTCCACGATCGCGGCGCTGGCCTGAGGGATGACCTGAATCGTCTTGATCAGCGCGATGAATGCCACCACGACCAGGACGACCAGGACGATAAGGACGGGTTCCACGGACTCTCCCCTAGACGACCAGGGCGGTCGCGCCCTGGATTTCGACGACGTCGACCTGCTGCCCCGGCTGGTACACACTGCCGGGGTGGAGCGCGCGGGCCGACCAGATCTCGCCGTTGAGCTTGATCCGTCCGCCCTCCCCGTCGACGGTTTCCGCGACGACCGCGGTGGCGCCCTGGAGCGCCTCGATGCCCATCTTGATCTGCGGGCCCTTCTGCAACTGCCGGTAGGCGATCGGCCTCACCACCACCAGCAGCCCGGTCGAGACCGCAACGAAGGCCAGCACCTGCCACACCACGTCGGCCCCCAGTCCGGCCAGGCCGGCGGCGGCGAGCGCACCGACCGCGAACATGGCGAACTCCGGCATCGCGGTGAGCACCAGCGGTATGCCGAGGCCGACGGCGGCCAGGAGCCACCAGATCCAGCTGTCCACATGTCCATCCTAGGGAGGGCGGGCCTTCGAGGCGGACAGTTCCCGCAGGTGGAGGGGCGGAAACCGGTCGCGCGTGCGACCGGTTCCGGATCGGCGGCGTTCGGCGCCCCGACGCGGGCCGGGGAGGGGGCCCGCGGGGGCGCCGCGAGGTCGCTCGGGAGTGCGGGCGGGGCGCGCCGACGGCCGGTCAGCGGCCCCGGCGGGGCCCGGCGGTGGCTCAGCCGAGCGGCAGGCCCTGGGCCGACCAGCGGTCGCCGTGGCGCTCCAGGGTGAGCGGCAGGCCGAAGCACTTCGACAGGTTGCGCGCGGTCAGCTCGGTGTCGATCGGGCCGGCGGTGAGCACCTTGCCCTGGCGGATCATCAGGACGTGGGTGAAGCCGGGGGCGATCTCCTCGACGTGGTGGGTGACCATCGCCATGGCCGGCGCGAACTCGTCCTGGGCCAGCGCGCCGAGGCGGCGCACCAGGTCCTCGCGGCCGCCGAGGTCGAGGCCGGCGGCGGGCTCGTCCAGCAGCAGCAGCTCGGGGTCGGTCATCAGGGCGCGGGCGATCAGGGTGCGCTTGCGCTCGCCCTCGGAGAGGGTGCCGAACTTGCGGGCGGTCATGCCGGCCATGCCGAGGCGGTCCAGCAGGGCCAGCGCGCGGGACTCGTCGGACTGCTCGTACTTCTCCTGCCAGCTGACCGTCATGCCGTACGCGGCGGTGAGCACCGTCTGCAGGACGGTCTGCTCGGCCGGCAGCTTGTCGAACATGGCCGCGCCGGCCAGGCCGATCCGGGAGCGCAGCTCGAAGACGTCGATCTCGCCGAGCTTCTCGCCCAGGATGGTCACCTTGCCGGCGGTCGGGAACAGGTACGAGGAGGCGATCTGCAGCAGGGTGGTCTTGCCGGCGCCGTTGGGGCCGAGGATCACCCAGCGCTCGCCCTCGGAGATGGACCACGAGACCTGGTCGACCAGCGCGCGCTCCTCCCGGACCACGGATACGTCCACCAGCTCCAGCACGTCGCTCATGCCTACGCCTTCCCCAAAACAGAAATCACGGCCGTCGGTGCGGGCGGGCAGCCTACCCCGGCGGCCGGGTGGCACGGAGTGGGTGCGCCGCACACGCATGGGCAAACCTACGCCACGCGGATGACCGCCGATTCCGTAGGCTGGCCGGATGCTCTCGACTCCTGCCGACAATCCGTACGAAGAGCCCCGTTCGGGGCGGCTCACCGCCTGGGGCAACGCCCTGCTGGCCGGGCTGGCGGCGCCCGACAATGCCGCCGCGGCCGTCCTCGGGGCGGACGAGAGCCACCGGGTGACCGGGCTGCCCGGGGACGCGCCGGGCGAGCAGCACGGGCTGACCTGGGCGCTGGGGCGGCTTCGGGTGCTGGGTGTGAAGGGCCTGCGGCTGGCCCTGCCGACGGCCGGGCACCCGCTGGGGCTGACCGGCCCGGCGCCGTTCAACGAGCGCGCGATGGGCGCGGGCGAGGCGGTGCTGGCGGTCGGGGTGCCGCTCGGGCTGGTGCCGGAGATCGAGGTCTTCGGCCCGGCCGGGGACCGCTCGGCGACGGTGCTGTGGCGGTGCTCCGAGGTGAACGACGCGCCGCCGGCCGACGTGCCGTCGCTGCACGAGGCCGAGCGCGAGCTGGCGGACGGGCTGCGCGAGGCGACCGTCCTGCTCGCCCGGCTCGACGTGGCCGGTGCCGGGCCGGAGGCGCTGCGCGCGCTGGACGCGTACCGGCGGCGCGGCCACGCCGAGCTGCTGGCCCCCGGCTACCCGCCGCGGGCCGTGCGCGTGCTGGAGTCGGCCCGGCAGGTGTCGGCGCTGCTGTCGATCGCCTCGGGCGGCCACGGCGCAGCCGTCAGCGCGTCCGAGATGGCGGCTCGGCAGTCCGTCCTGGCGCCGCTGTGGCGCACCGCCCGGCGGGCCCAGGTGGCCGCCTACAACGCCCTCGTCGACGAGCGCGAGGACCGCTGACAGCAGAGTCGCCGTGCGGGTGGTGCTATGTCTCCCGCACGGCGCCGTTGCGCACGGCCCACAGCGCCGCCTGGGTCCGGTCCGCGAGGTCCAGCTTCATCAGGATGTTGGAGACGTGCGTCTTCACCGTCTTCTCCGACAGGTGCAGGCTCCGGGCGATCTCCCGGTTGGAGCGGCCGTCGGCGAGGTGGCCGAGGACTTCGCGCTCGCGCTCGGTCAGGCTGCCGCCGCGCCCCTGCGGCGGGCGGGGACCGTCGTCGGCGAGCAGGGCCTCGGCCAGCTCGGGCTGGAGCAGCACGTGGCCGGCGTGGACCGAGCGGATGGCGCCGGCCAGCGCCTCCGGGTCGACGTCCTTGTACACGTAGCCGGCGGCGCCGGCCCGCAGGGCGGGGACCATCGTGCGGTGCTCGGTGAAGCTGGTGACGATCAGGATCCGGGCCCGGCTGCCCTCGCCCTTGAGCGTGCGCAGCGCCTCGATGCCGTCGACGCCGGGCATCTTGAGGTCCATCAGGACGACGTCCGGGTCGAGCTCTCGGGCCCGCTCGACGCCCTCGGCGCCGTCGGCGGCCTCACCGACCACCTCGATGTCGTCCTGCACCTCCAGGAAGGTGCGCAGGCCGCGGCGGACCACCTGGTGGTCGTCGACCAGCAGGACGCGGATCGACGGCGTGGTGTCAGGCACCGGGGACCTCCATCTCGACGAGCGTCCCCCGGCCGGGGGCCGAGTCCAGGGTGAGTGTGCCGCCGACGGCGGCGGCGCGGTCGCGCATCGAGGCCAGGCCGAGGTGGCGGCCGGCCCGGCGGACCGACTCGGGGTCGAAGCCGCGGCCGTCGTCGCGCACCCGCAGGACGGCGCCGCGCGCGGGGGTGCCGGCCAGGGTGACGGTGACGCGCCGGGCGTCGGCGTGGCGCAGCGCGTTGTGCAGGGCCTCCTGGGCGACCCGCAGCAGCGCCGCCTCCTGGGCCGGGGGCAGGGCGCGGACGCCGTCCGCGGCGAAGGCGACGTCGGCGGTGTGGGCGCGGTCGAGGACCTGCACCTGGGAGGCGAGGGTGGCGCTGAGGCCGTCCTCCTCCAGCGCGGCGGGGCGCAGTTCGACGACGACGGCGCGCAGTTCGTCGGCGGCCTCGGCGGCGAGCCGGGCGACCTCGGCGAGTTCGGCGCGGGCGCGGGCCGGGTCGCGGTCGACCAGCTTGGCGGCGGCCTGGGCGGTGAGGCGCAGCGAGAAGAGCTTCTGCGAGACGGCGTCGTGCAGGTCGTGGGCGATCCGGGCGCGCTCGCCGGCCAGGGTGAGTTCGCGGCTGCGCTCGTAGAGGCGGGCGTTGGAGAGGGCGAGGGCCGCGTGGGCGGCGAGTATCCGCAGCAGCTCCTCGTCGTGGTCGGTGAAGAGCCCGCCGCCGCGCTTGTTGGCGAGGAAGATGACGCCCATGACCTGCGGCTCGTCCTCGGCGGCGTCGGTGTCCAGGATCGGCATGCCGAGGAAGGCGTCCATCTCCGGGTGGGCGGCGGGCCAGCCGCCGAAGGAGGGGGCGCGGCGGACGTCGGTGAGCCGGGTGGGGCCGGTCTCGTGCAGCATCGTGGCGAGGACGCCGTGCTGACGGGGCAGCGGGCCGATGGCCTTCCACTGCTCGTCGGTGATGCCGTCGACGACGAACTGGGCGAAGCCGCCGTGGTCGTCGGGCACGCCGAGGGCGGCGTACTCGGCGCCGAGCAGGCCGCGGGCAGAGGCGGTGATCCGGCGCAGGACCTCGCGCACCTCCAGGTGGCGGCTCATCGCGAGCAGGGCCCGGCTGACCGCCTCGATGCCGGCCAGGCAGGGGTCGCAGGCGGGCATCGGACCGCCGGAGGGCGGGCCGACCCGGAGGTGGGCGGTGGGCGGGGTGGGCATACCGCCAACGTACCGCCGCCCGCCCGCCGCCCGCTTCGGTCGGGGGACGTGCGGGGCGCAGGACCGCAGACCTAGGCCGTGGGCCCTCCGAGGAGCTGCGGGCCTCCGGGGACGGGAACGCCGAGGGGCGGCCCTCCCCGTCGCCGGGAAGGGCCGCCCCTGGTGTGCGAGCGGTGAAGGGCTCAGCCCTTCTGCATGACCTCGGGCTCGTGGCGGCGCTGCAGGCGCGTGATGATGACGCCGAGGACGATCGAGATCACCACCAGTGCGCCGGCGTCGATCAGCAGCTGGGCGATGCTGTGGTCCCACAGCGGGTCGTAGTCGGGGTGGTTGAAGTCCTTGTTCCACGGACCGAGCAGGTGCGAGAGGTCCAGCGTGGTGGCGACCATGCCGGTGCCCCAGCGGGCCGGCATCAGCCAGGCGACCTGCTCCAGACCGGGCTTGCTGAAGATCTGGAAGAGGCAGCCGGTGAAGACGACCTGGACGATGGCGAACATGACCAGCAGCGGCATGGTCTTCTCGGCGGTCTTGACCAGCGCGGAGATCATCAGGCCGAACATCATCGCGGCGAAGCTCAGCAGGATCATGCCGATGGTCATCTCGATGATCGGCAGGTCCTTGACGATCAGACCGTGCGCGGGGAGCTTGCGCGGCAGGAAACCGACGGCGGAGATGATCGCGCCCTGGATCACGCTGAAGACACCCAGCACGATGATCTTGGACATCATGTACGCCGAGCGGGAGAGCCCGGTGGCTCGTTCTCGCTCGTAGATCGCCCGCTCCTTGATCAACTCGCGGACCGAGTTGGCCGCGCCGGAGAAGCAGGCGCCGATCGCCAGGATCAGCATGATCGTCGCGGCCCCGCTGTTGATCCCGAGCTGGTTCTTCGGGTTCGGTGCCAGGCCCGCCGCATTGGGGATCAGCACGCTGACCGCGCCGATGACCGCGGGCAGCAGCACCGACAGCGCGAGGAAGCCGCGGTCCGAGGCGAGCACGGACATGTAGCGCCGCATCAGCGTCCACAGCTGGGAGCCCCAGCTCTGCGGCTTCGGCGGCCGGACGGCCTCCTGGGCCACCTGCACGTGCTGCACCTCGCCCGCCTCGACGGTGGGGGCGGAGTACTGCTGGTAGTGCACCGAACCGCGGTAGCGGCCGGCCCAGTCGTGGTCCGGGTAGTTCTCGAAGGCCTGGAAGACGTCGGCCCAGGTCTCGTACCCGAAGAAGTGCAGCGCCTCGTCCGGCGGGCCGAAGTAGGCCACCGAGCCGCCCGGCGCCATCACCAGCAGCCGGTCGCAGAGCGCGAGTTCGGCCACCGAGTGGGTGACGACCAGGATGGTGCGGCCGTCGTCGGCGAGGCCGCGCAGCATCTGCATGACCTCGCGGTCCATGCCCGGGTCGAGGCCCGAGGTGGGCTCGTCCAGGAAGATCAGCGACGGCTTGGTGAGCAGCTCCAGGGCGACCGAGACGCGCTTCTGCTGGCCGCCGGAGAGTGCGGTGATCTTGTTGTCGGCGCGCTTGTCCAGGCGCAGCTCGTACAGCACCTCGTCGATCCGGGCCTCGCGCTCGCGGGCCTCGGTGTCGCCGGGGAAGCGCAGCCGGGCCGCGTACTTGAGGCCGGTGCGGACGGTCAGCTCCTTGTGCAGGATCTCCGACTGCGGCACCAGGCCGATGCGCGAGCGCAGCTCGGCGAACTGCTTGTAGAGGTTGCGGCCGTCGTAGAGGACGTCGCCGCGGTCGGCCGGGCGGTAGCCGGTGAGGGCGCGCAGCAGGGTCGACTTGCCGGAGCCGGACGGGCCGATGACCGCGACCAGGGACTTCTCCGGGACGCCGAAGCTGACGTCGTTGAGCAGGACCTTCTTGCCGCTCTTGAAGTCGACCTCGACGGTCAGGTGGCGGGCCGAGAAGGAGACGGCGCCGGTGTCGACGAACTCCTGCAGCTGGTCGCCGACCAGGACGAAGCTGGAGTGACCGACGGTCAGGCGGTCCTGCGGACCCATCAGCTGACGCTGGACGCGCTGGCCGTTGAGGAAGATGCCGTTGTGGCTGCCGAGGTCGACGATCTCGTAGCGGCCGTCGGGCAGCTGGCGCAGCTCGGCGTGGTGGCGGGAGACCTGGAGGTCGGAGACCACGATGTCGTTGTCGAGCGCGCGACCGATCCGGACGGTGTTCATCCCGGCGGTCAGGCTGCGGATCATCGTGGGCTGCGGGCCGCCGTCGTGCCGCGGGGCCTGCTGCGGGAAGGCGCCGTGCTGCGGGGCCTGTTCGGGGAAGCCCTGCTGCTGCGGGAAGGGCTGCTGCTGGCCGCCCCACTGCTGCTGGGCCTGCGGCGGGAACGGCTGCTGCTGCGCGGGCGGCTGCTGCTGGGCCCACGGCTGCTGCGCGGGCGCCTGCTGCTGCGGCCCCGGCACGTGGCTGCGGCTGGTCGCGGCCTCGTGCCAGGCGGGGGCCGGGGCGGCGGCCTGGGCCGGCGCGGAGAAGCTCAGACGCGGGCCGTTCTCGGCGTTGCCGAGGTTGACCACCGCGCCGGGGAAGAGCTGGGCCTGCTGCGTGCGGGCCCCGCCGGTGTAGGTGCCGTTGGTGCTCCCGTGGTCGTCCAGCTGCCAACCGGCCCCGTTGAAGGAGATGGTGGCGTGGTGCCAGGAAACCCGCGCGTCGTCGAACGGGAAGTCCGACTGCGGGTTGCGCCCGATGGTGTAGGACCGCCCCGGCTCCAGAGTCCGCTGCTGTCCGTTGATCTCAATGACGAGTTGCGGCACTGCGCGCCTGCCCCGCTCTCTCGGTCCCCCGATTTCGGCCCCCGACCGGGGCGATGTCCTGCAATCTGACGGGGGAATCATTCCAGCCCGCCGCCCGTTGGTGAAAGTCACCCCCGGCGACTGTGACCAGGCGGCAACGATTCGCAGACGCCCCCGCCACCGCTCCCCGATGTCACCTCTGCGCAACCACGCGGTCACCACGATCGTGCGCACACTTTCCACCACCTCCGACCCGACCGGTCCACGACGCGGACGGGTGCCGTGGCCTCGCCGGATGCCCGGTAGCGTGGGAGGCATCATGAACGCATCGCCCTTGGCCGCCGAGCCGTTCCCCGCCCCGCAGCCCCGGACCGAGGACGAGCGCACCCTGCTCGTCAAGGTGTTCGGCAAGGACCGACCCGGCATCACTGCCGGTCTCTTCGCCACGCTGGCCGGGTTCGACGTCGACGTGATCGACATCGAGCAGGTCGTCACCCGTGGCCGGATAACGCTGTGCGCCCTGGTCACCCCGCCGGCCGCCGGCGCCCCCGGTGCCGAGGGCGAGCTGCGCTCGACCGTGCACCGCTGGGCCGAGGAGCAGAAGCTCCAGGCCGAGATCATCTCCGGCATCGGCGACAACCGGCCGCGCCGCGAGGGCCGCTCGCACGTCACCGTGCTGGGCCACCCGCTGACCGCCTCGGCGGTCTCGGCGCTGACCTCGCGGATCACCGGGGCCGGCGGCAACATCGACCGCGTCTTCCGGCTGGCCAAGTACCCGGTGACGGCGGTCGAGCTGGCCGTCTCCGGTGTCGCCACCGAGCAGCTGCGCGCCGAGCTGGCCCAGGAGGCGGCCACCCAGCGGGTGGACATCGCCGTGGTGGCGGCCGGGCTGGAGCGCCGGGCCAAGCGGCTGGTGGTGATGGACGTCGACTCGACGCTGATCCAGGACGAGGTGATCGAGCTCTTCGCCGCCCACGCGGGCTGCGAGCAGGAGGTCGCCGAGGTGACGGCCGCGGCGATGCGCGGCGAGCTGGACTTCGCCGAGTCGCTGCGCGCCCGGGTGGCGTTGCTGGCCGGCCTGGACGCCTCGGTGACGGAGAAGGTGCGCACCGAGGTCCGGTTCACCCCGGGGGCGCGCACCCTGATCCGGACCCTGCAGCGGCTGGGCTTCCAGGTCGCGGTGGTCTCCGGCGGGTTCACCCAGGTCACCGACCACCTGGTCGAGCAGCTGGGCCTGGACTTCGCGGCGGCCAACACCCTGGAGGTGGTGGACGGCAGGTTCACCGGCCGGGTGGTCGGCGAGATCGTGGACCGGGCGGGCAAGGCGCGCTGGCTGGCCCGGTTCGCCGAGCAGGCCAAGGTTCCGCTGGAGCAGACGGTGGCGATCGGCGACGGCGCCAACGACCTGGACATGCTGAACGCGGCCGGGCTGGGCGTGGCGTTCAACGCCAAGCCGGTCGTCCGGGAGGCCGCCGACACCGCGGTGAACGTGCCGTTCCTGGACACCGTGCTCTACCTGCTGGGCATCACCCGCGAGGAGGTCGAGGCGGCCGACGCGCTGGACGGCACGCCGACCGAGTAGCCGCGGCCGAACGGGCGGGAGGGGCGCGCGGATGATCCGCGCGCCCCTCCCCCGTTCCGGTCGCCCCCCGGTTCCGGTCGGCCCGTCGCAGGCGCCGGGCCCGCCGCGCTCAGTCCCGCCGCGCTCAGTCCTGCGGCGTGTAGTACGAGACCAGCGCGGCCACGCCCGGTTCGACGCCCTTCCACGAGCCGCTGAAGCTGAGCACCGCGATGGCCGCGGTCGGGAAGCCGCCCAGCCGCAGGCGCTCCAGCGCGTCCCGGTCGCCCTCGTCGCCGGCCAGCACCTGGGTCAGCCCGAGCACCCCGGGGTTGTGGCCGACCAGCACCAGGTCGGCGTAGTCGTCCGAGGTCTCCTGGAGGACGGTGATGATCTCGCCGGGGCTGGCCTCGTAGATCCGCTTCTCGTACACGGTCTTGCGGGAGCGCTTGGGCAGCTCGTGCGCGGCGAGCTTCCAGGTCTCGCGCGTGCGCAGGGCGTCGGAGCAGAGCACGTAGTCGGGATTGATGCCGGAATCGGCCAGCCAGCGGCCGGCTTCCGGGGCCTGGTGGCGGCCCCGGTCGGCCAGCGGCCGCTCGTGGTCGTCGACGCCGTCGGGCCAGTCGGCCTTGGCATGGCGGAGAACGATGATCCTGCGGGGCGTGTCGGCGCTCATACCCAGCAAGCTTGGCAGAAAAGCCGCTCCGCGGCGCGATGCTCCCGGTTGCCGCCACTCGCAGGGGTGGAGGGTGCCATCATGCGCCGTTCGCCGGGACTTGGCCCGGTGGACCGCCGCCGGTCACCGCGGGTGCCGCGGGCCCGGGCCCTCGTGCTCCGGTCAGCCCAGGTTCTTGGCCACGATGGCGACGATGACGAGCGCCAGCACGATGCCGCCGATCGTCGCGGCGAGCCGGCCCAGCTTCTTGTGGCCGTCGGTGGGGTTCGGTTCGAGTACGGGCATGACCGGATTCTCCCATCCCGGACGCGACCGCCCGCCACCGCCCCCGGCCCGGCCGGACCCCGCAGGGGCGGGATCCGGCCTCCTCCGGCGTCAGGACCGGACGCCGGCGGCGACCGGGCGCACCGCCTCGTCCTCGATGTGCCGGGCCATCGCCGCCCGCAGGCCGAACAGCATCTGCGGCACCAGCAGCAGGGCCAGGAAGCCCAGCGGCAGGTACCAGGTGCCGGTGGCCTGGTAGAGCCGGCCGATCAGGATCGGGCCGGGGATGGAGATCAGGTAGCCGACGCCCTGCGCGAAGGCGGAGAGCTGCGCCACGCCGCCGGCGGTGCGGGCGCGCAGGCCGATCATGGTGAGCACCAGCGGGAAGGCGCAGTTGGACAGGCCCACCAGGGTCGCCCAGAGCCAGGGCGCGGCGGACGGGGCCAGCGCCAGCCCGGCGTACCCGACGATGCCGCAGGAGGCGAGCACCACCACGAAGAGCCGCTGGTCGCCGCGGCGGGCGGCGAGGTTGGGCAGCACGAAGGAGACCGGGACGCCGATCACCATGGTCAGCGCCAGCAGCACGCCGGAGGCGCCCTCCGAGACACCGGCGTCCTGGAAGATCTTCGGCAGCCAGCCCATCACGACGTAGGCGCCGGTCGCCTGGAGGCCGAAGAAGCAGGCCATCGCCCAGGCGGTGCGGCTGCGGGTGATCGGCAGCCGGTCCGCCGCCGCCCCGCCGGAGCGCTCGCCGCGCTCGCGCCGGGCCACCATGACGGGCACCCAGAGCAGCAGGGCGAGCGCGCCCAGCCCGGCCCAGACGCCCAGGCCCACCCGCCAGTCGCCGCCGAGCGCGCCGGTCAGCGGCACGGTGACGGCCGCGGCGAGCGAGGTGCCGGCCGACAGCGACATCGAGTACAGGCCGATCATCGGACCGACCTTCTCCGGGAAGTACCGCTTGATCACCACCGGGATCAGCACGTTGGAGACCGCCACGCCGGCCAGCGCCAGCGCCGTGAGCAGCAGGAAGACCGCCGTACCGCCGGCGAACGAGCGGGCCAGCACGCCCGCGGTGATCGCGGCCATGCCGGCGGTGATCACCGCGATCGGGCCGATCCGCCGTGCCATGCCGGGGGCCGCGAAGCCGAAGAGCGCGAAGCAGAGCGAGGGCACGGCGGTGAGCAGCCCGGCCAGCGTCGGGTTCATCCCGAGGTCGGTGCGGACCTGGTCGAGCAGCGGCCCGAGGCTGGTGACGACGGGCCGGAGGTTGAAGGCGGCGACGGCGATCGCGACGGCGAACAGCCAGCCGAGGTGGCTGCTGCGGGCGGAGGCGGGCCGCTCGGTCTGCGGTCGGGCCCCCGTTCGGGGAGAGGTGGTGGTGTCTGCTGCGGGTGGCATGCGAGCCATCATAGAATGATGGGATGAATTAGCGCACCCTGGACTTGGCATGATGTGCCGACCCGTCCGTGGCCGACCACCCCGGCCAGTCCACCCGCCCGGCGGCCCACCCCTGTGGGCCCGCAGGCACTGCCGACCCCCCGAAGCCGCAAGGAGTCCCCCGTGGCGCTGTCCTCTCCGAGGCGCACCCCGCTGTCCGACCAGGTGATCGCGCAGCTGCGCGCCCAGATCACCTCGGGCGAGTGGCCCGTCGGCTCGCGCATCCCGACCGAGGCCGCCCTGGTCGAGCAGCTCGGCGTCGCCCGCAACACCGTCCGCGAGGCCGTCCGCGCCCTCGCCCACAACGGCCTGCTGGACATCCGGCAGGGTTCCGGCACCTACGTCCTCGCCACCAGCGAGCTGGCCGGGGTCATGCACCGCCGCTTCGCCGACGCCGACCAGTCGCAGGTGGCCGAGCTGCGGGTCGCGCTGGAGACCTCGGCCGCCGGCCTGGCCGCCACCCGGCGCACCGACCGCGACCTCGTCCTCCTGGAGGCCGCCCTGGCCCGTCGCGAGGACGCCTGGCGCTCCGGCGACGCCGAGGACTTCGTCCAGGCCGACGCCGCCTTCCACCAGGCCGTGGTCTCCGCCGCCCACAACGACGTCCTCGCCGCCGTCTACGCCGACCTGGGCGAGGTCACCCGGGCCCACCTGCGCCACGACGTCGGCCCCGAGCTGATCGCCGAGCGCTACCTCGGCCACGACACGATCCTGGACGCCATCCGGGCCGGCGACGCCGCCCGGGCCTCGCTGGAGGCGGGGCGCGCGATCGGCGCCTGCGCCACCGACACCGAGGCCTGACGCCCGCCCGCGCCGTGGGCCGCCCCTCCCCGGCGGCCCGTTCGGCATGCCCGGGGGGCTCCCGAGGGGGGGCGGATTCCGGCCCGGAATCCACGGCGGATTCGCCGCGGATTCCACGGCCGACCACGAACGAGCGAACTGCGGCCGACACGCGGGCCGACGGCGGCTGACGTCCCGTAGGATCCGGCATCGGTCAAGCATCTGCCAAGCGTGCGCAAAGCGGGGAGATTCCGATGGCTGTTCCGGACGCCCCGCCCGGCGGAGTGTCGACCAGGGTCTCCACCGCCGCGCTCGACCGGGCCGCCGTCTCGCTCGGCGCCATCGCCGACGACAGCACGGCCGCCGGCCGGGCCGCCGACGACTCCACCGGGAGCGCGGCGTCGAAGCTGGGCGGGTGGGACACCGCGGAGGCCCTGCGCGGCGCGCTGCGGGAGTGGCACGAGCAGGTGGCCCAGCTCAACGGCCGGCTCAACCAGGAGGCCGGGATGATGCGGCAGACCCACACCAACTACCTGAGCGTCGAGCACGGCATCGCCGCGTCGTTCCCCGGGGGTGCGTGAGCGTGCCGGGCTTCGAGGACGTCCTGAAGGCCGACCTCTCCGGCCTGGCCCGGGCCGCCGCCGACTGGACCGCGATGGCCGCGGCGTACGAGGCCGTCCAACACCGGCTGGAACGGGAGGTGCTCCCGGTCACCGGGGGCAGCCTCTGGGTCGGCCCCACCGCGGCCGCCGCCGACCTGCACCTGCGGCCCACCCGGCAGCAGACCGTCGACGCGCAGACCGAGGCCAGGGCCGTCGCCTCGATCATCGCGGACGCGCACGGCGACTTCGCGGCCGCGCAGGAGCGGCTGCGGCGGACCGTCCGGGCCGCGGAGGCCGACGGCATGCGGGTGACCGGCGGCGGCGCCGTGGTGTTCGACCTCGGCGGCCTCGACCCGGCGCTCCGGGCCGACTACCGCCACGACGCCGACCAGCAGCGCGAGCGCGCCGCGGCGGCCGGCCGGTGGGCCCGGCAGATCGCGGTCTGCCTGGAGGAGGCCACCGCCGCCGACCGGCGCGCCGCGCTCCGGCTCCGCCGGGCCGCGAAGGTCGGCGACCCGGTGAACACCTTCAACGGCCGCGCGGTCGGCGGCGGCGACGCGGCCGACGCCGCGCGGGCGGCCGAGCTCGCCCGGCGGCTCGCCGACGGCGGCCGGCTCGGCCGGGAGGAGCTGGCCGAGCTCGCCGACCTCATGAAGGCCGACTCCGGCAGCCCGGAGTTCGGCCGGCCCCTGCTCACCGCGCTCGGCCCCACCGGCCTGCTGCGGCTCGCCGACGAACTGGACCTGCGGATCAACGCCCGCGGCGGGAAGCTCACCGCCGAGTACGAGGCGCTGCGGACGAGCCTCGCCGACACCGTCGCCGGCGCCACCCGCGACCCGGCCGGCGGGTTCTACCGGGACTTCCGTGCGGGCCTGCGGGAGGCCGGCGTCCGGAGCGTGAACGGGCACCGGCCCGGCGGCGGCGCGGAGCCCGTCTCCGGCTTCCAGGCCCTCGCCACCCTGCTCAGGCACGGCGGCGCGGGCTACGGCAAGGACTTCCTGAACGACCTCGGCACCGACCTCCTCGACGCCGAGCGCAGCGGCCGCAGCCGCCCGGCGCACCAGTTCAACGGCCCGCGCCCGGACCTGGTGCACGACCCCCTCGACGGCGTGCTCGGCCTGATGGGCCGCAACCCGCAGGCCGCCGTCCTGTTCCTGGACCCGCAGTCCCCCGGCGCCGGGGACCGCCTGGCCTACCTGCTGCGCGGCCGCAGCTGGCCGTCGCTGTCCGCCACCACCCTGTACGGGCCGCCGGTCGCCGATCCGCACACCCACCGGGCCGGCCTCGCCGCCGCCCTGGAGGCGGCGGCCACCGGCGCCGTGGCGGGCGGGACCGCCCGCCACGGCGGCCCGCACACCCCGGCGCAGGCCCGCGTCCTCCAGGGCACGATCGACGCTCTGGACGCGGACGGCCGGGGCGCCGAGGTCCACCAGGACCTCCGGGGGCCGCTGGCCGGCGCACTCGCCGACTACGCGCAGGACACCCACCGGATCCTGAGCGGGCACGTCGGCACCGCCGCGCACGCCGGGGCCTGGGAGGAGGGCGGCGCCGGCCGGCTCGGCGGCAGCAGCGACCACCTGGTGCGGGTCCTGCGCGGCGTCGCCGAGGAGCCCGAGGCCTACGCGGCGCTCTACCGCGCCGAGCGCGCCGAGGCGGCGCGGACCGTCGCCGCACTGCCGTCCGACCCGGGGGCGGACGACGCCGACCGCACCCTGCCCGGCCAGCGCGTCGGCACCGCGCTCGGCGCCTACGACGCCGTGCGCGCCTCCGTCCTGCTGGACGGGAAGGAGGACCGGATGGCGTGGGCGGACCGGACCGGCGCCCTGGTCTCCACCCTCGGCGCCACCGCGGCCGGGTTCGTCCCCGAGGGCGGCGAGCTCGCGGGCGCCCTCGCCGAGCACGGCGCCGGCGCCTGGGCCGAGCACGTCAAGGAGGAGGCGCAGCACCGGGGCAACCTGGACACCTCCGACAACCACACGGCCGGCCTGACCCAGAGCCGGCAGATGGTGCTGGAGTGGGGCCGGGTGCACGGGTACGGCGCGGACGCCCCGGTGGTCGACCGGATCTCCGCCGCCATGGACACCGGGCACGGCACCGGCTACCACGACGCGGCCGTCGCCCTGGGCCGCAACGGCCAGAAGTGAGCCCGGGCCCCTGCCCGTGACACCGGCTGGCCCGCAAACGCGCGGTGCCCGGCACCCCGCGAGGGGTACCGGGCACCGCGGGAGCGGAACCGGGCCGTCAGGCGCCGATGGCGTGCAGGCCGCCGTCCACGTGGACGATCTCACCGGTGGTCTTCGGGAACCAGTCCGACAGCAGGGCGACGACGCCGCGGCCGGCCGGCTCCGGGTCGCTCAGGTCCCACTTCAGCGGGGAGCGCGCGTCCCAGGTGGCGGCCAGGTCGGGGAAGCCCGGGATGGACTTGGCGGCCATCGAGCCGATCGGGCCGGCCGAGATCAGGTTGCAGCGGATGTTCCGCTCGCCCAGGTAGCGGGCCAGGTAGCGGTTGGTGGACTCCAGCGCGGCCTTGGCCGGGCCCATCCAGTCGTACTGCGGCCAGGCGTACTGCGCGTCGAAGGTCAGGCCGACGACCGAGCCGCCGTCCTGCATCAGCGGCAGCAGCGCCATGGTGAGCGACTTCAGCGAGAACGCCGAGACGTTCATCGCGGTGGCCACGGACTCCCACGGGGTGTCCAGGAAGTTGCCGCCGAGGGCGTCCTGCGGGGCGAAGCCGATCGAGTGGACGATGCCGTCCAGGCTCGGCAGGTGCTCGCGGACCTGGTCGGCGATGCCGGCCAGCTGCTCCTCGCTGGAGACGTCCAGCTCCAGCACCTTGACCGGCTTCGGCAGCTTCTTGGCGATCCGCTCGGTCAGCGTCGGGCGCGGGAAGGCGGTGAGGATGACCTCGGCGCCCTGCTCCTGGGCGAGCTTCGCGGTGTGGAAGGCGATGGAGGACTCCATCAGCACTCCGGTGATCAGGATCCGCTTGCCCTCAAGGATTCCACTCATGTTCAGTGACCCATGCCCAATCCGCCGTCGACGGGAATGACGGCTCCGGTGATGTACGCGGCCTCGTCCGAACCGAGGAACCGCACGGTGTTGGCGACCTCGGCGGGCGCCGCGTAGCGGCCCAGCGGCACGCCCGCGACGATCTCCGCACGGCGCTCGTCGCTGAGCACTGCGGTCATGTCGGTGTCGACGAAGCCGGGGGCGACCACGTTGACGGTGATGTTGCGCGGGCCGAGCTCGCGCGCCAGCGAGCGCGCGAAGCCGACCAGGCCGGCCTTGGAGGCGGCGTAGTTCGCCTGGCCCGGGGAGCCGGAGAGGCCGACCACCGAGGAGATCAGCACGACCCGGCCCTTGCGGGCGCGCATCATCAGCTTGGACGCGCGCTTGACCACCCGGAACGCGCCGGTGAGGTTGGTGTCCACGACGGAGGTGAAGTCGTCCTCCGACATGCGCAGCAGCAGCGTGTCGTTGGTGATGCCGGCGTTGGCGACCAGCACCTCGACGCCGCCGTGCTTGGCCTCGATCTCGGTGAACGCGGCGTCGACCTGGGCGCTGTCGGTGATGTCGCAGCGCACCGCGAGCACGTCGTACTTGGCCAGCTCCTCGGGCACCTCGCCCGAGCGGCTGGTGATGGCGACCTTGTCGCCCGCCTCGGCGAAGGCCAGGGCGATCGCGAGGCCGATGCCCCGGTTTCCTCCGGTGACGAGAACCGAGCGGCTCAACGATCCACCTCTCTCCGTGAGTGTGCGTACGGCGGAATGCGCACGCAGTGTGACGCTATCGGTCGGTACCGGCCTCGGACGCATCGGGCTCCCACAGCGCCTCACCGGCGGAACTGTCGCAATCCGACAATCCGCGACGGCGCCGGTCCGTCGCCGTCCGCGCCCTCCGCGGCGGGCTCCGCCCGGGGCGGGCGGGCCGTCCGGGCCCCGGCGACGGAGCCCGCCGGGCCCGGTCGCCCAGGTGTCGCGGGAACACCCGGAGGGACGCACCCGTTGCCCCCGGTGGTGCGGCACCACCGGGGTCGGCCGTACCGCCTCCCCTGGACCGGCCCCGGCGCACGCGCGGCCCCGTGGCCCGCGGCGAGCACGGCAGACGAGCGAAGGCAGACCGCGGATGAACGACGCACGGCCCGGAACCACCCACCGGCGCGGACGACTGCTGGCCCTGGCCGCCCTGGTGGCCGGCGCGGGGGCGGCCGCCTGGTCGCTGCGCGACCTGCCGGCGGCGTTCGGACGCCGGCCGGACGGCGAGCAGGACGAGCGGGTGCGCAACTCGCCGCAGTACCGGGACGGCGTCTTCCACAACGCGCCCTCCACCGTCGCCGGGACCGAGGCCGCCCCCGGCGTCGACCGGGACGGCATGCGCCGGATGCTGTTCCAGCGCGAGGGCCGGGTGCCCACCCGCCCGGTGCCGACCGTCCGCCCGGCCGGCGGGCCGCAGCCGGCCGCCGAGGGCGTCGAGGTCACCTGGTACGGGCACGCGTCCGCGCTGGTCGAGGTCGAGGGCGCCCGGGTGCTGCTCGACCCGGTCTGGAGCGACCGCTGCTCCCCCGCCGCGCACGTCGGCCCGAAGCGGCTGCACCCGGTGCCGGTGGAGCTGGAGGAGCTGCCGCAGGTCGACGCGGTGCTGATCTCGCACGACCACTACGACCACCTGGACATGGCGACGGTCAAGCGGCTGGTCCGCAGCCAGTCCGCGCCGTTCGCCGTCCCGCTCGGCATCGGCTCCCACCTGCGCCGCTGGGGCGTCCCGGAGCACCGGATCATCGAGCTGGACTGGAACGAGACCTGCACCCTCGGCGAGCTGGCGGTCACCCTGACCGCCGCCCACCACTTCTCCGGCCGCGGCCTGACCCGCAACACCACCCTCTGGGGCTCCTGGGTGATCGCCGGACCGACCCGCCGGGTCTTCTACACCGGGGACTCCGGCTACTTCGAGGGCTACGCCAGGATCGGCGCCGAGCACGGCCCGTTCGACGCCGCGCTGGTCCAGATCGGCGCCTACGACACGGCCTGGGCCGACATCCACATGACGCCGGAGGACGCCGTCCGCGCCCACCGCGAGCTCGGCGCCGGCCTGCTGGTCCCGGTCCACTGGTGCACCTTCAACCTGGCCCCGCACCCGTGGTCCGAGCCGATCGAGCGACTGCTCGTGGAGGCCAAGCAGCAGGCCGTCCCGGTCGCCGTGCCGCGCCCCGGCGAGCGGGTCGACGTCGACAGCCCGCCGGAGCTGGACGGCTGGTGGGAGGGCGTCGTCTGACGCCGCGCCGGCCGGCGCCGCACCGCCGCGGGAAAGCCCGGCGGGGCGCGCGGAAATGCGCTGGCCCAAACCCCCTGGACCGGACATGATGCGGTGCGGGCACCCCTGTGCAGGGGCCGCCCGCACCGCCATCCCGCCGATCAGGGAGCCCGATTGCCCGCGATGCCCCCGACGAGCAGCCCCGGCGTCCCGCACGGACGCGCCGTCGACCCGCTGTTCCTCGCCTACCCGCTGCACGCCCTGGCCGACGCCGCCCTCACCCGGGCTCGCGAACTCGGCGCCGCGCACGCCGACTTCCGGCTGGAGCGGGTCCGCAGCGCCTCCTGGCGGCTGCGCGACGCCCGGCCGGCCGGGACCTCCGACAGCGTCCAGCTCGGCTTCGCCGTCCGGGTGCTGCTGGACGGCGCCTGGGGCTTCGCGGCCGGGGTGGACCTCACCACGGCCGCGGCGGCCCGGGTGGCGGAGCAGGCCGTCGCCGTGGCCCGCCTCTCCGGCGGGATCAGCCGCGCGGCCGGCTCGGCGGAGCGGGTCGAGCTGGCGGCCGAGCCGGTCCACCGGGACGTCACCTGGGTCTCCGCGTACGAGGTGAACCCCTTCGAGGTGCCGGACGCGGAGAAGACGGCGCTGCTCGCCGACTGGAGCTCCCGGCTGCTGGCCGCCGAGGGCGTCTCGCACGTCCAGGCCACGCTGCTGACGGTGCAGGAGAACAAGTTCTACGCCGACACCGCCGGCACCGTCACCACCCAGCAGCGGATCCGGCTGCACCCGGAGCTGGAGGCCACCTCGGTGGACGAGCGGACCGGGGCCTTCGACTCGATGCGCACCCTGGCCCCGCCGGTCGGGCGCGGCTGGGAGTACCTCGCGGGCACCCGGGGGGCGTCCCCCGACGGGCCGGGGCAGCAGGGCGGCAGCTGGGACTGGGACGCCGAACTGACCGAACTGCCCGTCCTGCTGGCCGAGAAGATGAAGGCGCCGAGCGTCGAGGCCGGGCGCTACGACCTGGTGATCGACCCGTCCAACCTCTGGCTGACCATCCACGAGTCGATCGGCCACGCGACCGAGCTGGACCGCGCGCTCGGCTACGAGGCCGCCTACGCCGGCACCTCCTTCGCCACCTTCGACAAGCTCGGCTCGCTGAAGTACGGCTCCGAGCTGATGCACGTCACCGGCGACCGCACCGCCGAGCACGGGCTCGCCACCGTCGGCTACGACGACGAGGGCGTCGCCACCCAGTCCTGGGACCTCGTCAAGGACGGTGTGCTGGTCGGCTACCAGCTGGACCGCGCGATGGCCCGGCTCAAGGGCTTCGAGCGCTCCAACGGCTGTGCCTTCGCCGACTCCCCCGCGCACGTCCCGGTCCAGCGGATGGCCAACGTCTCGCTCCGGCCGGCCGCCGGCGGCCCGTCCACCGAGGGCCTGTTCGCGGGCGTGGAGAACGGCCTCTACATCGTCGGCGACCGCTCCTGGTCGATCGACATGCAGCGGTACAACTTCCAGTTCACCGGCCAGCGCGCGTACGCCATCAAGAACGGCGAACTCGCCGGCCAGGTCAAGGACTTCGCCTACCAGGCCACCACCACCGACTTCTGGGGCTCGATGGCGGCCGTCGGCGGCCCGCAGACCTACGTCCTCGGCGGGGCCTTCAACTGCGGCAAGGCGCAGCCCGGCCAGGTCGCGGCGGTCAGCCACGGCTGCCCCTCGGCGCTGTTCCGCAACGTCAACGTGCTCAACACCCAGCAGGAGGCGGGTCACTGATGGCCGCGACGCAGCCCCACGAACTCGTCGAACTGGCGCTCGGCCTCTCCCGCGCCGACGGCTGTGTGGTGATCGCCGACGAGGAGTCCACCGCCAACCTCCGCTGGGCCGGCAATGCGCTGACCACCAACGGCGTCACCCGGGGCCGCCGGCTCACCGTGATCGCCACGGTGGCCGGCGCCGAGGGCACCGCCTCCGGGGTGGTCTCCCGCGAGGCCGTCGTCCCGGACGAGGTGGAGGGCCTGGTCCGGGCCGCCGAGGAGGCCGCCCGGGCCGCCGGACCGGCCGAGGACGCCCAGCCGCTGATCGCCGACCGGCCGTCCTCGCCGGACTTCACCGCCCCGCCCGCCGAGACCTCGATCGAGGTGTTCGCGGCCTTCGCCCCCGCCCTCGGCGAGGCCTTCGCCCGCGCCGCCGCGCAGGGCGAGCTGCTCTACGGCTTCGCCCGGCACGAGCTGGTCTCCAGCTACCTGGGCACGTCCACCGGCCTGCGGCTGCGCCACGACCAGCCCACCGGCATGGTCGAGGTGAACGCCAAGACCGCCGACCTCTCCGGCTCGGCCTGGGCCGGCGCCGCCACCCGCGACTTCACCGACGTGGACATCGCCGACCTGCACGCCCAGCTCACCCGGCGGCTCGCCTGGGGCGCCCGCAAGGTCGAGCTGCCGGCCGGCCGGTACGAGACGCTGCTGCCGCCCTCCGCGGTGGCCGACCTGATGGTCTACCTGAGCTGGTCCGCGGGCGGCCGCGACGCCTTCGAGGGCCGGACGGTGTTCTCCAAGCCCGGCGGCGGCACCCGGATCGGCGACAAGCTCAGCAAGCTGCCGCTGACCCTGCGCTCCGACCCGGCCGAGCCGGGCCTGGAGACCTCGCCGTTCGTGCTGGTGCACTCCACCGGCGGGGACGCCTCGGTGTTCGACAACGGCGCCGGGCTGAACGCGACCGACTGGATCCGCGACGGCGAGCTGGCCGGCCTGGTCACCAACCGGTTCTCCGCCGGGCTGACCGGCCTGCCGGTGCGCCCGGCCATCGACAGCCTCGTCCTGGAGACGGCCGACCAGACGGCCGCGCCGACCCTGGAGGAGATGATCGCCCGCACCGAGCGCGGCCTGCTGCTCACCTGTCTCTGGTACATCCGCGAGGTGGACCCGGCGACGCTGCTGCTGACCGGCCTCACCCGGGACGGCGTGTACCTGGTGGAGAACGGCGAGGTGGTCGGCGCGGTCAACAACTTCCGGTTCAACGAGTCGCCGGTCGAGCTGCTCGGCCGGATCACCGAGGTGGGCCGCACCGAGCGCTGCCTGCCGCGCGAGTGGAGCGACTGGTTCACCCGGACGGCGATGCCGCCGGTGCGGGTGCCCGACTTCAACATGAGTTCGGTCAGCCAGGCCTCGTAGGAGGTCGCGGCGGGCCCGGCCCGGGAGAAGGATCGAGAGAGTGGACGAGAAGCGCACGGTCAGGACCAGCAAGATGCTGTCGCGCATCCTGCGGC
Source organism: Kitasatospora sp. NPDC090091 (assembly GCF_044747365.1). Lineage (NCBI taxonomy): Bacteria > Bacillati > Actinomycetota > Actinomycetes > Kitasatosporales > Streptomycetaceae > Kitasatospora > Kitasatospora sp. NPDC090091. Next base: position 301,615 of record NZ_JBIVDY010000010.1, on the reverse strand, counting down.
ACGATCCGGGCCGGGCCGGGATCACCCTGGACGCGGCCGGCTGGGTCCGGGTGGACGTGCTGCTGGCCGGTCTGGCGGCCCGCGGCACCAGGCTGACCCGGGCCGAGCTGGACCACGTGGTCGAGACCAACAACAAGCGCCGCTTCGCCTACTCCGAGGACGGCCTCTCGATCCGGGCCAGCCAGGGCCACACGGTGGCGGTCGACCTCGGTCTGGCCGCCACCGAGCCGCCGGCGGTGCTGTTCCACGGCACCGCCACCCGCAACCTGGGCCCGATCTTCCGGGACGGCCTGCTGCCGATGGCCCGGCAGGACGTCCACCTCTCCGCCGACACCGAGACGGCCGTGCGGGTCGGCTCGCGGCACGGCCGCCCGGTGGTGCTGACGGTGGACGCGGCCGCGATGGCGGCGGCCGGCCACGCGTTCCGGGTCAGCGCGAACGGCGTCTGGCTGACCGACGCCGTCCCACCGGAGTACCTCTCCCAGCCGCAGTAGCGCGTGTCCGTCCGACCCGGTCTCGTCGCCGGCCTCCTCGCGGCGTACCGTGAGGAGGCCGTGCGACGAGCGCGGGTGCTTGGACGAGGGCGGTTGGACATGGACAGAAGCTCCGGCGGCAAACCGGTCTACCGGATCACCGGGGCGCGCAGCAGCCTCACCGAGGACGTCCGCGGGCGGCAGCGCCGCTACGTGGCCTCGATGCTCCTGCGCACCCTGTGCGTCCTGGCGGCGGTGGTCCTGTGGGACATCCAGCGGTGGCTGGCCTTCGCCGCGCTCGCGGGCGGGGTGCTGATGCCGTACTTCGCCGTGCTGATAGCCAATGCCGGCCGGGAGAGGGCCCCGGGGCTGCCGAGCACCTTCGACATGCCCCCGGACGTCCCGCTGATGCTCGGCCCCGGCGGAACGGGTGGGGCGGGCGCGACGCACGGGGCGGCCGCGACGGAGGGTACTGCCACCGATTCTTCACAGAGCTCAAGCTGACCGCCCGGTTTGCGGCGCCTTGCGGCGAGTTGTCGAGCAGAAACCTCAGAAGAAGCTCAGATTAATCATGCAAGACCTCCCCATACCGGGGCCCGGTCGTGACATACTGCGTACGCGCTCCGCATCCCCCGTCGGAGCGACGGACCGACGCCGGGCGGCTCCCCCCGTGGCTGCCCGGCGTCGCCATGCCCTCGTCCGGGCAGGGCGCGGCCGCACGCGTGAAAGACTGGCGGTGCAGACCCACCCGCCACACGTTCGAGGACGGCTCCGATGGACACCCCGCAGACCGCGATCTGCTCCGCCAAGGGCTGCCGGGCGGACGCCCTCTGGGTGCTGGTCTGGAACAACCCGAAGCTGCACACCCCGGACCGCCGCAAGACCTGGGCGGCCTGCGACGAACACCGCGAGCACCTCTCCCAGTTCCTTGGCGTGCGCGGCTTCCTCAAGGAGGTCGTCGCCGTCGCGGACTGGACCCCCGAGGACGCGCGCGACGCGTCCTGACCGCACGCCGGGCCTAGGTCCTGTCCGGCCGATCTTGCCGGGCGCACGACGCCGGGCATCCCGGCTGGACGTACGCCCGAATCGCCCAAGTACGTCCAGTACGAGGACGATCCGGTCGCACGCCCAGCCGGGCGCCCAACGCCGCGCGCTGATCCGACAAGATCGGCCGGACAGGACCTAGCCGCCGATCGCCGACATCGGCCGGTCGGGCTGGTGGAACTCCGGCGCGTCGATCCCGGCGCCGGCCTTCTTGCCCCACATCGCCGCACGCCAGAGCTCGCCGATCTCGGCGTCGCCGGCGCCCGAGCGCAGGGCGGTCCGCAGGTCCGTCTCCCCGGTCGCGAAGAGGCAGTTGCGCACCTGGCCGTCGGCGGTCAGCCGGGTCCGGTCGCAGGCGCGGCAGAACGGGCGGGTCACCGAGGCGATGACCCCGACCCGGCCGGGGCCGCCGTCCACCAGCCAGCGCTCGGCCGGCGCCGCCCCGCGCCGGGCGGAGGGCTCGGGGGTGAGCGCGAACCGGGCCGAGAGCCGCTCCAGGATCTCCTCCGCGGTGATCATCGACGAGCGGTCCCAGCCGTGCTGGGCGTCCAGCGGCATCTGCTCGATGAACCGCAGCTCGTAGCCGCGCTCCAGGCACCAGGCGAGCAGGTCGGGCGCCTCGTGGTCGTTGATCCCGCGCATCAGCACGGCGTTCAGCTTGACCGGCAGCAGCCCGGCGGCCTCAGCGGCGGCCAGGCCGTCCAGCACGTCCTGGTGCCGGCGGCGCCGGGTGAGGGTCCGGAAGGTCTCCGGGTCGAGGGTGTCGAGCGAGACGTTCACCCGGTCCAGCCCGGCGGCCCGCAGCGCCTCGGCCGTCCGCGCGAGACCGACGGCGTTGGTGGTGAGGGAGAGTTCGGGGCGGGGTTCGAGGTCGGCGCAGGCGGCGACGATGCCGACCAGCCCCGGCCGCAACAGCGGCTCGCCGCCGGTGAACCGGACCTCCCGGACCCCGAGGTCGCGCACGGCGATCTCCACCAGCCGGACGATCTCCTCGTCGGTGAGCAGCTCCGGCTTGGCCAGCCACTGCAGGCCCTCCTCGGGCATGCAGTAGGTGCAGCGCAGATTGCACCGGTCGGTGAGGGAGACCCGCAGGTCGACGGCCTGCCGGCCGAAGGTGTCGAGGAGCACGGCAGTCCTTTCCCGAGTGTGGTGGCCGATGACGCGGCCGGCCCGGCCGCCGCAACGGCGGGCCGGGCCAGCTTAGTCATCGCGTGCCCGTCAGTGGGCGCCCAGTCCGGTCAGTGAGCGGACCTCCAGTTCAGCGTACTTCTCCCCGACGGCCGGCTCCTTGGAGAGCAGGGTTCCGATCCAGCCGGCCAGGAAGCCGACCGGGATGGAGACCAGGCCGGGGTTCTCCAGCGGGAACCAGTGGAAGTCGGAGTGCGGGAAGAGCGCGTTCTTCCCGCCGGAGACCACCGGGGAGAAGAGCACCAGCGTCACCGAGGTGATCAGGCCCGCGTAGACCGAGCTGACCGCGCCGGTGGTGGTGAAGCGCTTCCAGAACAGCGAGTAGAGCAGGGTGGGCAGGTTGGCCGAGGCCGCCACCGCGAAGGCCAGCGCGACCAGCGCCGCGGTGTTGAGCTTGCCCGCGAAGAGGCTGAGCACGATCGCGACCGCTCCGATCGCCACCGCCGCCCACTTCGCCGACAGCACCTCCTCCTTCTCCGTGGCCCGCCCGCGCCGGATGACGTTGGCATAGAGGTCGTGGGCGAAGGAGGCCGAGGAGGCCAGGGTGAGACCGGCCACCACGGCCAGGATGGTGGCGAAGGCGACCGCGGAGATCACCGCGAGCAGGATCGCGCCGCCGGTCGACCCCGCGCCGCCGCCGAGCACCTCGGCCAGCTGCGGCGCCGCCGTGTTGCCGGACGGGCTGACGTCCTTGATCGTCTTGGGGCCGACCAGTGCCGCCGCGCCGAAGCCGAGCGCCAGGGTCATCAGGTAGAAGCCGCCGATGATGCCGATCGCCCAGAGCACCGACTTCCGGGCCGCCTTGGCGGTGGGCACGGTGTAGAAGCGGACCAGGATGTGCGGCAGGCCGGCCGTGCCGAGCACCAGCGCGATCCCGAGGCTGAGGAAGTCGAGCTTGCTCGTCCCGCTGGCCCCGTACTTCAGCCCCGGCTCCAGGAACGCGGCCCCCTTGCCGCTGGCGTCGGCCGCGGCGCCGAGCAGCTCGGAGGGGTTGAAGTGGTACTTGGCCAGCACCAGGACGGTCATCAGCCCGGTGCCGGCGATCAGCAGCACCGCCTTGACGATCTGTACCCAGGTGGTGCCCTTCATCCCCCCGATCACCACGTAGATCACCATCAGCGCGCCGACCGCCACGATGGTGCCCTGCTTGGCGCTCTCCCCGCTGACGCCGAGCAGCAGCGCCACCAGCGAACCGGCGCCGACCATCTGGGCGAGCAGGTAGAAGATCGACACCACGATGGTGGAGATGCCCGCCGCGGTCCGCACCGGCCGCTGGCGCATCCGGAACGCGAGCACGTCCGCCATGGTGTAGCGGCCCGAGTTGCGCAGCGGCTCGGCGACCAGCAGCAGCGCCACCAGCCAGGCCACCAGGAAGCCGATCGAGTAGAGGAAGCCGTCGTAGCCGGAGAGCGCGATGGCCCCGGCGATGCCGAGGAACGAGGCGGCGGACATGTAGTCGCCGGAGATGGCCAGGCCGTTCTGGAAGCCGGTGAAGCCGCGGCCCCCGGCGTAGAAGTCGGAGGCGCTCTTGGTCTGCCGGCCGGCCCAGATGGTGATGGCCAGGGTGGCTCCCACGAAGAGCCCGAAGAGGGTCAGCGTGAGGACGCGGTGCTCCGAGGCGGAGGCGGCGAGGCTGGACGGAGCGAGGCCGGCGGCGGCGAGGGGGGAGTCGACGGACTGTGTCATTCGGCGGCCTCCCGGGGGGCGTGGACGACCGCGCCGCGCGCCGCGCGGATCGCGGCCGCACGCGGGTCGATCCGCCGGTCCGCGTAGCGGGCGTACCAGGCCGCGATGGCGAAGGTGGTGACGAACTGCAGCAGACCCAGCACCAGCGCGACGTTGATGTGCCCGACGACCTTGGCGCCCATCAGACCGGGCGCGTAGCTGGAGAGCAGGACGTAGAGCAGGTACCAGAGGACGAATCCGATGGTGACGGGGAAGGCGAAGCTCCGGAACGAGCTCCGCAGGGCACGGAACTCCTCGCTCTCCTCGATGAGTTGGACTTCCGTAGGGGTAGTGGTGATCGGCGGCGATTCCACTCTGTCTCCTCACTCCTTCGGCATCGTGGTCACACCAGTGGAACGATCCGACGTGAGCGGCGTCACAGTCCGGATACGCGCCGCGCAATGCTAGGAGCGTCATGCCCGACCCGAAAGGGGTTGACCGCGATCAGCCAGCCGTTCACCCCCTCGCACTATTCAATTGGCCGAAAATCACCGCACGAACCATGCCGGAGGGGCGGCACCGACCAACGGTGCCGCCCCTGGTGACGAAGCGTCAGAACGCGATCCGGACCTTCAGCGCCGAGCGGTCGTCCATCGCACGGTAGCCGTCCGGGACCTCCTCCAGACCGACCGTGCGGTCGAAGACCAGACCGGGCTCGATGACGCCGTTGAGCACGTCCGGCAGCAGCTCGGGGATGTAGGCCCGGGCCGGCGCGACGCCGCCGTTCAGCGACACGTTCCGGCCGAACATCTGACCGATGTCGACACCGGCGCTGCCGCCGTGCGGCACGCCCACGTAGCCGACCGCGCCGCCGTCGCGGGTGATCGAGACCGCCGTGCGCATCGACTCCTCGGTGCCCACCGCCTCCAGCACCGCGTGCGCGCCCTGGCCGCCGGTCAGCTCCTTGACCGCCTCGATCGCGGCCTCGCCGCGCTCGGCGACCACGTCGGTCGCCCCGAACCGGCGGGCCAGGTCGGTGCGGGCGGTGTGCCGGCCGAGCGCGATGATCCGGCCCGCGCCGAGCCGGTGGGCCGCCAGCACGCCGCACAGGCCCACCGCGCCGTCGCCGACCACCGCGACCGTCGCGCCCGGGCGCACCCGCGCGGAGACGGCGGCGTGGTGCCCGGTGGCCATCACGTCGGAGAGCGCGAGCAGGCTGGGCAGCAGCTTCTCCTCGCCCGCCGCCTCCTTGGGCAGCGCCACCAGCGTGCCGTCGGCGAACGGGACGCGGACCGCCTCGCCCTGGCCGCCGTCCGAACCGACCTGGCCCCAGAACCCGCCGTGCGGGCAGGAGGTGTGCAGTCCCTCGCGACAGAAGTCACAGGTGCCGTCCGACCAGACGAACGGCGCCACCACCAGGTCGCCCGGTGTGAAGCCGGTCACCTCGGAGCCGACCTCCTCCACCACGCCGAGGAACTCGTGCCCGATCCGCTGGCCGGCCACCCGGGCCGCCACGCCCCGGTACGCCCACAGGTCGCTGCCGCAGATGCAGGCGTTGACCACACGCACCACGGCGTCCGTCGGGTGCTGGACGACCGGGTCCGGCACGTCCTCGATCCGGATGTCGTTGGGGCCGTGGATCACGGTGGCGCGCATGGTGGTTCGTCCTTCGGGAGACGGCCGCACGGGGGTGCTGGGCGGCCGGGGGAATTCGACTGGATGTACGACGAATGCCCTGTCCACTCTATTCCGGCCCGGCCTGCGCAACCTTCCGAGCCGGACCGGCCCCGTCCGGCGCTTATTCTGTTGGACCATGCATGCGATCCAGCCCGAGACGTCCGGCGCGCCGCGGGCCGTCCCCCTCCCCGCCCAGCGCGCCGCCGCCCCCGTCGAGGGCTTCGCGGTGGTGGACGTCGAGACCACCGGACTCGGCCGCTCGGACCGCGTCATCTCGGCCGGCGTCTACCAGCTGGACGCCGAGGGCGACGTCACCGACCACTGGTACACCCTGGTCAACCCCGAGCGGGATCCGGGACCGGTCTGGATCCACGGCCTGACTCGCGGAATGCTGGCCGGCGCGCCGACCTTCCCGGAGATCGCCGACGAGTTCGCCGAGCGGCTGCGCGACCGCGTGCTGGTCGCCCACAACGCGCTCTTCGACTGGAACATGATCTCCCGCGAGTTCTCCCGGGCCGGCCTGCGCGCCCCCGTGGACCAGCGGATCTGCACCATGGTGCTCTCCCGCGACCTGCGGCTGCCGCTGCCCAACGGGAAGCTGGCCTCGCTCGCCGCCCACTTCGGCGTCCAGCAGCGCCAGGCGCACAACGCGCTCGACGACGCCCGGGTGCTCGCCGAGGCCTTCCGCCCGAGCCTGCACCTGGCCCGCTCCGGCGGCGTGCCGCTGCCGCTGCAGAACTGCGTCGCGGTCACCGACCTCGGCGAGGACGAGCCCGTCTCCGCCGCCCGCAGCTCGTGGACCGGCTCCTCCTACCGGCAGGCCAAGAAGCGCCCGCCGTGCCCGTACCCCAACCCGGGGCGCTGGGAGGACGGCAAGCCGCTGGTGCAGGGCATGCGGGTGGCGTTCACCGGCGACACCGCCACCGACCGCGAGCTGCTGGAGGACCGAGCGGTGGAGGCCGGCCTGCACATCGCCACCTCGGTGAGCCGGCTCACCAGCCTGCTGGTCACCAACGAGCCCGGCACCTGGAGCGGCAAGGCCCGCAAGGCCCGCGAGGTCGGCACCCCGGTGATCGGCGAGGACGCCTTCCTCCAGTTGCTGCGCGAGGTCGCCCCGCACCCCGGTGCGTGAGGGAGTTGTGAGGTGGGCGTACGGTGCCCATGTGTACCGTTTTCTGCTCTCCCGGCGCTGGCTGATCACCCTGCTGATCGCCCTGCTGCTGATCCCCACGACGATCAAGCTGGGGTTCTGGCAGTACCACCGCCACGAGGCACGGGTGGCCCGCAACGACCTGATCGCCCAGTCCCTCACCGCGCAGCCGGTGGCGTTCGACTCGCTGTCGACCGCACCCGGCTTCACGGTTCCCAAGGGCCTGACGTGGCGGGCCGTGACGGCCACCGGGCAGTACGACCCGGAGCACGAGTTCGTGGTCCGCAAGCGGACCGACTCCGGCGGGGACAAGATCGGCTACTTCGTCGTCACCCCGCTGCGGCTCGCGGACGGCAAGGGCACCGTCCTGGTGAACCGCGGCTGGGTGCCGTCCGGCGACTCCGCCGCCGCCTACCCTCCGGTGCCGGCCGCCCCGGCCGGCGAGGTCACCCTCACCGGCCGGCTGCGCGCCGACGAGACGTCGGCCGGCAGCGGCATCCGCGACCGGGCCGGCCTCCCCGACCGGCAGTTCAACCTGATCAGCACCCCGCAGCAGGCCAAGGAGACCGGCGCCGCCCTGCTCGGCGGTTACCTGGAGCTCACCGCCACCGCCCCGGCCCCGGCCGACCAGCCGGAGCTGCTCCCCGAGCCCAACCACTCCGACATCGGCCCGCACATGGCGTACGCGATCCAGTGGTGGCTGTTCACCGCGATGATCCCGGTCGGGGTCCTGGTGCTGGTCCGCCGCGAGGCGAAGGACCGCGCCAAGGCGGCCGCCGAGGCCGAACTCCCGCCGGTGGCCGTGCCCGCGTAGCGCCCCGGCACCTGGACGGCGCACGCCGTCCGGGCCACCGCCCGCCCGCGCTACAGGACGTCGTCCAGCTCGCGCAGCAGCCGGGCCTTCGCCCGGGCGCCGACCACGGACCGCACCGGCTCACCGCCGCGGAACACCATGAGCGTCGGCATCGACAGCACGCCGTACCTGGCCTGCGTCTCCGGATTGCGGTCGACGTCCAGGCTGACCACGGTCAGCCGGTGCGCCTCCTCCCGCGCGAGGTCCGCCAGCACCGGCACCATCTGCCGGCACGGCGGGCACCAGTCCGCGGTGAAGTCCACCAGCACCGGTCCGTCCGCGGCCAGCACCTCGCTCGCGAACGTCGCGTCCGTGACCTCCGCCACCCCTGCGATCTGCATCGTCTACCGTCCCTCCCACTCGATCGCCAACTCGCACCGCGGCGGCTCGGCGGCGGCCCCGGCGGCCAGCTCGTCGCGGGCCTGCTCGGCCCGCTCGAACTGCTCGGCCACCTGGGCGCGGACCTCCTGCAGCCGGGCGATGCACCCGTCCAGCTCGGCCAGCTTGCGCCGGTAGACCTCCAGCGAGGCCGGGCAGGAGTCGCCCGCCGGGTGACCCGCCTGCAGGCACTCCACGAACGGGCGGGTCTCCTCCAGTCCGAAGCCGAAGTCCTGCAGGGTGCGGATCTGCTCCAGCAGCCGCAGGTCGTCCTCGCCGTAGGCGCGGTAGCCGTTGCCGGCCCGCCGCGCGGGCAGCAGCCCGAGCTGCTCGTAGTACCGCAGCGCGCGGGTGGTCGTCCCCGCCCGCTGCGCCAGCTCACCGATCCGCATGACCGCACCCTGCCTTCCGGCCGCCGCCGTCCGAACGCCTTCGGGAACGACGGTAGACCTTCACGCGGACGTCAAGGCCAGCACGTCCGACGCCCGGCCCCGCCGGGTGCCGGGTGGCGGGGCCGGATGCCGGGGCCGGGCGTCGGGCGTCGGATGTCGGGGCCGAGCGTCGGATGTCGGGGCCGAGCGTCGGTGCCGGGAGTCGCGGTGCCGCGCGTCAGTGCTGGGTGTTGTAGAAGCCGATCAGGACGGCGCCCCACCAGCCGGCCTGCGAGACCGTCGCCGAGACGGCGCCGCGGGCCAGCAGCCGGGCCGGCGGGCGGATCCCCTCGTACTCCTCCAGCCGGCGGTGCAGGGTGCTCGCGTACACCCCGTTGAGCGCGATCAGCAGGACCAGCCCCAGCTTCACCTGGGTCAGCCCGGAGGAGAGCTGCGGCTCCAGCAGCACGCCGCTGAGCACCAGCCCGGTCAGCCCGCCCCAGACCGGGACGTGCAGCGGGGCGGTGAAGTCCACCACCTGACGCAGCGTGCGGCGGCCGAGCATCCAGAGCAGGCCGTAGTAGTCGATCGCCAGCACCGCGCCGAAGCCCACCACCAGGGCGGCGAGGTGCAGGAACAGGGCCACCGTGTGCAGCGCCGGGTCGGTGTGCAGGTGCGCGGCGGTCCAGGCGCTGGCCCCCCAGACCAGCAGGACGGCGGCGACGGCTCCGGCGAGCCGGAGTCTGCGCTGCGCATCCTCCGAGATGTCCGCGGCTCCCCCCTGAGCCGGGACGGTGGCGTGGTACTTGGGCATGACGGTGCTCCGCGTTCGGGGGGGTAAGGGTGGGCTAAGCAAGGGTAGGTTTCCCTAACTTTGTTCTGTCGTCAACTTTCAGCCACTCACCGAACAACTTCGGCCACTGACGACCGGCACCGCCTCGCGCCACCGCCGCCACGCGCCGGCGCGTCCACCTTCCGCCCCTACCCCGTCCGCCCGCCTACCGGCAGGATGGGCCCATGGATCTCGGACTGAAGGACAAGGTGTACGTGGTCACCGGCGCCAGCCGCGGCCTCGGTTTCGCCGCCGCCCGCGAACTGGCCGCCGACGGCGCCAAGGTGCTGGTCAGCGGCCGGAACAAGGAGACCGTCGACGCCGCCGTCGCCGAGCTCGACGCCCTCGGCGGCCCCGGCACCGCGCACGGCACGGTGGCCGACAACGCCGACCCCGAGGCCGCCGGCCGCCTCCTGGCCGCGGCCGCCGAACGGTTCGGCCGCCTGGACGGCGTGCTGATCAGCGTCGGCGGCCCGCAGGCCGGCCCGGTGGTGGCGACCGCCGAGGACGCCTGGCGCGACGCCTTCGAGTCGGTCTTCCTCGGCGCCCTGCGGATCGCCCGCGCCGCGGCCGACGCACTCGGCGAGGGCGGGGTGATCGGCTTCGTGCTCTCCGGCTCGGTCCGCCAGCCCATCGCCGGCCTCGGCATCTCCAACGGCCTGCGCCCCGGCCTGGCGATGGCCGCCAAGTCGCTCGCCGACGAGCTGGGCCCGCGCGGGATCCGCGTGGTCGGCCTGCTGCCGGCCCGGATCGACACCGACCGGGTGCGCGAGCTGGACGCCCTCGGCGGGGACGCCGACGCCGCCCGCGAGCGGAACAGCGCCCTGATCCCGCTCGGCCGCTACGGCACCCCGGAGGAGTTCGGCAAGGTCGCCGCCTTCCTGCTCTCCCCCGCCGCCTCCTACCTGACCGGTGTGATGGTCCCGGTCGACGGCGGCGCGCTGCGCGGCCTCTGACACCGGCTCGCGGGCTAGGTCACCCTCGGGTGCTTCCGCCGGCCGCCGCGTGTCCGGGCGGCCGGCGGCTTCGCCCGCGCCACCGTGACCCGCAGCTCGGCGTGGAGCTCGGGGAGGCCGAGGCTGGTCCGCGCGTCGGTGCGCGGACCGGTCTCGAAGTGCTCGACCAGCGCCGCCGGATCACCGCCCGGGGTCAGCCGGACCACCACCCGCAGCCGCGGCCGGCCCGGTCCGCGGATCAGCCACACCTTCGTGCGGCCGACCTCCGGGAGCGCGACCGTGCCGGTCTCCAGCACGTCCTCCAGCGCCCGGGTGCGCAGCCGCAGCCGCAGGCCCCGCGAGCCGGGGGTCGGCACGAGGATGGTCGCCGGGCCGCTGCGGTGCAGCTGGGCGAGGAGCCACCAGGCCGATCCGGCCACCGCCAGGGCGAGGCCGCCGATCACCACCGGCCACCACCACTCCTCGTCGACCCAGCGGGTCCGCGACCGGGCGCTCACCACCGGCTGGTCCGGTGAGGCCAGCGGCCACCAGCTCGGCGGGTCGGCCCCCAGATGCCCGTACAGGTCGAGGCCGCCAGCCAGCACCAGCAGCCCGACGGCGAGCAGCACGATTCCGGCCACGCCCAGCAGCACCCGGTTGACGGTCGCGCGGTTCACTCGGCCCCTCCCGTCCCGGACTCCCCGGACGTCCCGAAGGTCCCGGACGCCGACGCCCCCGACGGGGATGCCCCCGGCCCGGGCGCGGCAGGACCGGGGGCGGCGGGACCGGCGCCCGCGCCGGGCTCACCACCGGCAGCAGACCCGCCACCGGGCCCGCCGCCGGGCTCGATGTCCTGCGCTCCGCCGTGCCCCCGGTGTCCCCCGGTCCGGACGTCCAGTCGCAGGGGGTTGGCCAGCGTGACCCTCGCCAGCTCCTCGCGCAGCTGCCGCTGCACGCTCGCCGGATCGGCGGGGCCCACGAGGGTGGCCTTCGCCCGGCGGCGGCCGACCTGGACGGTCAGGTGGTCCACCCCCGGCAGCCCGGCACCCCGGTCCAACAGCAGGATGCGGACCCCGGCCTTGTCGATGGCGGCGGTGGTGTCACCCCGCGGACGCAGCGGGAGCCAGCGGCGCAGCCCGGGGGCGAAGGCGAGCCAGAGCAGCCAGCCGCCGAGCAGCACGGCGACCCCGGCGCCGAGCAGCACCCAGGTGTCGTCGAGGTGCCGGGTGGCCAGTTCGTCGGCCGTTTCGGCGCGCCAGCGACGCGCGGGGTGCCCGGTCCGCACGGCGATCGCGTCGTAGAGCAGTGCGACGCCGAGCACCAGGACCGCGGTGGCGACCACCGCGGCCGCGGCCGTCCGCGGCGCCCGCAGCCTGGGCACCCTGACCGGCTCGGGTTCCGGCTCCGGCGCGGGCTCCGCCCCGGCGGGCCCACCGCCCTCGCCCGGCCCACCGGACTCACCGGACTCCCCGGGCTCGACGTGCTCCGGCTCGCCCGGAGCGGACGGGACCCCGCCTGCGGCGGGCGGAGTGCCGTCCGGCCGGTCCCCGGGCGGCTGCCCGGTCATGCCCCTCCCCCGGCCACCAGCCGCTCGACGACCACCACCACCTCGGTGACCCGGGTCCCGGTCAGCGCGCCCACCTGCGCGGTGATCCGCTCCCGCACGGTGCGGGCGAGCGCCGCGAGGTCGGCGGGGAAGGGCAGGTCGACGGAGACCCGGACGCTGACGGTGGAGCCCGGCGCCGAGACCGAGACCTTCGGCGGCCCGCCGCGCTGCGCCCGCCCGCGCCACGCGTCGGCGAGCGCGTCACGAGCGGCCCGGGCGGCGATCCGGGCGTAGACCCGGTCGGCGATCCGCAGCCGGCCGCGTGCTCCGGGTTCCCGGCGGGCGGGACCGGCGGAGGGGGTGGCGAGCGCCGCCATCAGCGGCGCCGGTCGCGGCCGCGCAACAGGTCACCGAGGTCGCCGAGGTCGATGTCACCCTCCAGCAGCCGCCCGGCCACGAAGCCGACCGCGCCCAGCGCGGCCACCAGCAGGAACGCCGCGAACCCGCCGAAATAGCCGGCGAAGCCGAGGGCCATTCCCACCGCGAGGCCGAGAACGGCCAGGTTCATCCACTCCACCTCGTCTTCCGCTGTGCCCCGCCCCACCGGCGGGCTACTTCAACTTGGGCCGCTGTCCGGACGGAATGCTCGCCTCTTCCTCCTCCTCGACCTCCGGCTCGTCGGGGAGGTGGACGTCGTTGACCGCGATGTTGACCTCGACGACTTCGAGACCGGTCAACCGCTCGACCGCGTCGATGATGTTCTCCCGCACCTGGTGGGCCACTTCGGGGATGACCGCGCCGTACTCGACGACCAGCGCGATGTCGATGGCGGTCTGCTTCTCGCCCACCTCGGCCTTGATGCCGCGCCCGATGCTGGACCTGCCGCCGGGCACCTTGTCGCGCATCGCGCCGAAGGTCCGGGCGAGGCCCGAGCCGAGGGCGTGGATGCCGGTGACCTCGCGGGCGGCCATGCCGGCGATCTTCTCGACCACGCCGACGGCCATCGCGGTGCGGCCGCGCTCGGCGTGCGGCCTGCTGCTCCCGCTGCTGGAAGGCATCGCGGCGGGGGTGGCTGTCGGGGCGGCCTTGTGAAGGGTGGCAGGCGTCGGAGTGTCAGGCATGGGCGCTTCTCCCGTCGTACGGCTCCAGCTATATCGCAAATCACTCCAACTCTGGCATTTCGCCACGATCCGCGCCCCCGGAGGACCGCCGGACGCGGGCCCGGACGGCGGAAGGCCCGGCTCCGGGGGCAGTTCCCCGGAGCCGGGCCTTCGGCGGGCGGCGGCGGTCAGTCGCCGATGCCGGCCAGGTCGCGCAGCCGACGGGCCTGCGCCACCCGTTCGGCGGAACGCTGCTCGTCGTAGGAGCGGCCGCCGGCGCCCTGGAGCAGCGCCTTGGTCTCGATGACGGCGCTGCGCGGGGCGGCCAGCAGTGCGGCGGCGAGGTCGCGGGCGGCGGCGTCCAGCTCCGCGGCGGGGACGGCCAGGTTGGCCAGCCCGATGGCCGCGGCCTCCTCGGCGCCGACCCAGCGGCCGGTGGCGCAGATCTCCAGCGCCCGCGCGTAGCCGACGAGTTCGGTGAGCGGCTTGGTGCCGGCCAGGTCGGGGACGAGGCCGAGCGAGGTCTCCTTCATGGAGAACTGGACGTCGTCGGCGACCACCCGCAGGTCGCAGCCGAGGGCGAGCTGGAAGCCCGCGCCGACGGCGTGGCCCTGGACGGCCGCGATCGACACCAGGTCGGGGCGGCGCCACCAGGTGAAGGCCTCCTGGTAGGAGGCGATGGTCTCGTCGAGGTCCTTGTCCTCGGCGGCGGCCAGCTGGAGGAAGTTGCGCTCGCCGGGGATGCCCTCGGCGGTGAACATCGCCCGGTCCAGGCCGGCCGAGAAGGAGACGCCCTCACCGCGCAGCAGCACCACCCGGACGCTGCCGGGCAGTTCGCGGCCGACGGAGCTCAGGGCGCGCCACATCGCGGGCGACTGGGCGTTGCGCCGCTTGGGCTGACAGAGGGTGACGACGGCGAGCTCGCCGTCGATCTCCAGACGGACGCCGTCCTGCTCCCAGGGGGAGGCCTGCGGGTCGGTGGCGGGGGCGGTCATGCGGGGACCTCCGATGGCGAGGGACTTGGCTACCGGAGAGTAACAAAACCGGGCGCGCGACGGCAGGGCGGTGGCGCACACCGATGGAGGAAAGGAAAGGGCGTCCGCCCGGGGCGTCGGCGGACATGACGATCGGCGGCCGGTTCGCACGGGCCGAGGACGGACGAACAACCGCCGCATCCCCGGTCGGCGCCCTGCCGCCGAGTCATCCGTCAACGGACTGACGGATCGTCAGGAGCTCGCTCCAGCAGTAGCTTTGTTCTTGCCCCGCGTGGCACCACCGCGGCCCCGGAGGATCACTCCGGACTCGCTCAGCATCCGGTGCACGAAGCCGTACGAGCGACCGGTCTCCTCCGCGAGAGCGCGAATGCTCGCCCCGGAGTCGTACTTCTTCTTGAGATCGGCCGCGAGCTTCTCACGCGCGGCACCGGTCACCCGGCTGCCCTTTTTCAGAGTCTCGGCCACCCGTGCCTCCTCGTAGCGTTGCTCGGTCAGATTCCCATGATCACCCATCCACAGCGTCCTGGCCACCCATTCGGCAAGGTCGATGTCGGGAATGCGTGGTCATTCGGTGGTGATCCGAGCGCACAAGGGCGCTCACGCAGAGTGCACGCCCCCGGGCGGCTTCCGCCGTTCGCCGCGAAAGAGCTGATCAGCAGCGTCGGCCCGACCACGATCGAGTGGCGGGCCGACGGAAGCTCCTTAAACGGAATCCAGGACCTCTTCATTCCCGGACACGCCGTAAGGACTAGATTTTCTGGTCCAAAGAGGGGACCACGCGTCTACCGGTCAGGTCAGGCGAGCGAGACCAGGTCGGCGTACGCCGGGCTCCACAGGTCCTCCACGCCGTCCGGCAGCAGGATGATCCGCTCCGGCTGGAGCGCGTCGACCGCGCCCTCGTCGTGGGTGACCAGCACGACGGCGCCGGAGAACTCGCGCAGCGCCCCGAGGATCTCCTCGCGGCTGGCCGGGTCGAGGTTGTTGGTGGGCTCGTCGAGCAGCAGCACGTTGGCACTGGAGACCACCAGCGAGGCCAGCGCGAGCCGGGTCTTCTCACCGCCGGAGAGCACCCCGGCCGGCTTGTCGACGTCGTCGCCGGAGAACAGGAAGGAGCCGAGGATCTTCCGGATCTGCACCAGGTCGGTGTCGGGCGCCGAGGAGCGCATGTTCTCCAGCACCGTGCGGTCCGGGTCCAGGGTCTCGTGCTCCTGGGCGTAGTAACCGATCTTCAGGCCGTGGCCCGGGATCACCTCACCGGTGTCCGGCTGCTCCACCCCGGCCAGCATCCGCAGCAGGGTGGTCTTGCCGGCGCCGTTGAGGCCCAGTACGACGACGCGCGAGCCGCGGTCGATCGCCAGGTCCACGCCGGCGAAGATCTCCAGCGAACCGTAGGACTTGGAGAGGTCGCTGGCGGTCAGCGGGGTCTTGCCGCAGGGGGCCGGGTCCGGGAAACGCAGCTTGGCGACCTTGTCGCTCTGCCGGACCTGGTCCAGGCCGGAGAGCAGCTTCTCGGCGCGGCGGGCCATGTTCTGCGCGGCCACCGTCTTGGTCGCCTTGGCGCGCATCTTGTCGGCCTGCGCGTTCAGGGTCGCGGCCTTCTTCTCCGCGTTGGCCCGCTCGCGCTTGCGGCGCTTCTCGTCGTCCTCGCGCTGCTGCTGGTACTGCTTCCAGCCCATGTTGTAGACGTCGATGGCGGAGCGGTTGGCGTCCAGGTAGAAGACCTTGTTGACGACCGTCTCGACCAGGTCGACGTCGTGCGAGATGACGATGAAGCCGCCCTTGTAGGTCTTCAGGAAGTCCCGCAGCCAGGCGATCGAGTCGGCGTCGAGGTGGTTGGTGGGCTCGTCGAGCAGCAGCACGTCGGAGTCGGAGAAGAGGATCCGGGCCAGCTCGACGCGGCGGCGCTGACCACCGGAGAGGGTGTGCAGCTGCTGGCCCAGGATGCGGTCCGGCAGGCCCAGCGCGGCGGCGATGGTGGCGGCCTCGGCCTCGGCGGCGTACCCGCCCTTGGTGAGGAACTCGGTCTCCAGCCGGGCGTACTTCTTCATCGCGTTGTCCCGGGTGGCGCCCTTGCCGTTGGCCATCCGGTCCTCGTTCTCGCGCATCTTCTTCAGCACGGTGTCGAGGCCGCGCGCGGAGAGGATGCGGTCCTTCGCGAGGACGTCGAGGTCGCCGGTGCGCGGGTCCTGCGGGAGGTAGCCGACCTCGCCCGAGCGGGTCACCGTACCGGCCGCCGGCAGGCCCTCGCCGGCCAGCACCTTGGTCAGCGTGGTCTTGCCGGCGCCGTTGCGCCCGACCAGGCCGATCCGGTCGCCGGGGGCGACCTTGAAGCTCGCGGACTCGATCAGGATCCGGGCACCGGCGCGCAGCTCTAGGGCGTTGGCGGAAATCATGGCTGGGTACTTCTCCTGGGACGTGGGCGGGCCCTGGACGGGTCACAGGGCCTGGGCAGCGGATGGGGGCGTCGTCGCGGCGGTCGGCTCACCGCACGAGGCGGCGGCGCTCGCCCGCTAGTGCCCGGAGAGAACAGCCATGGCGGCAAGTCTACCGGGCCCGCGGAAGGGCCCGGCGAACCACCGTCGGGGGTACTTGCCCGGGCCCGGTGCCACCGGGCCCGGCACCGGCTACTGCTCGGCGCCGGCGGCCTCCGGGGCCGCGCAGGAGCCCTGCGGGCGGACGGCCGCGAACGGCTCGGCCGCGCTGCCGCAGGCCGACTCCGGAGCGGCGGCCTTGGTGTCGAACACCTTGGGGCCGACGATCGGGCCGTCCGAGATCAGCACCCGGCGGCCGTCCAGCGGCTTCAGCGCCACCGCCGGACCGGCGTTGAGCTGCCAGCCGGTGCTGTCCAGCCGGTAGCCGGAGATGCCGCCGGAGACCTGCTGGCCGCTGCTGTTGGTGCAGCTGCGCGGGACCAGCACGGCGTAGTCGGTGCCCACCGTGCGGGTCGGGTCGTAGAGGCAGTTGCCGGCCGGCTTGGAGTTGTAGCGCAGGTCGCCGTCGGCGTCGCGGAAGCCCATGGTCAGGTTCGGCGTGACCACCGCCACCCAGGGCGAGGACTGCTGGACGGTGTGCAGGGCCGCGGCGGCGCGCTCGGTGGCCAGCTGCCGGCGCTGCTCCTCGGTGCGCTTGTCGGCGCCCGGCTCGCCCTCGCCGCGCAGCCAGTCCGCCAGGCCGGGCACCGCACGGTGCCAGCGGACCTCCCGGTCGCCCGGCCGGGCCGAGGTCACCAGACCGTCGTCCCAGACCACCACGGCGCTCTCGCCCGCCATCGACAGGTACAGCGCGGTGGCGCCCTCGCGCCGGTAGGACCAGGTGTGCTCACCGGTGGCGCGGTCGTACGCCTCCAGGCCGGGGCCGACCTTCAGCTCCAGATCGGCCGCGCTGACCGACTGCGCGTTGACCGGGCTCGCCTCCGCGCCGCCCGGCCCGGCGACCCGGTCCCCGAACGGAACCGGCTTGTTGGCGTGCGCGGCCGCGCCCGCCACAAGGACCAGCAGCACCGCCAGGGCAGGGAGGATCGATCGGGGGGTGAGTACACGCAGCGGCTTCCAGGACACGGGCGGAGCGTACCTTTCACCACCCGCGCGAGTCAGCCGGACTCGGCCGTCCGTCCGGACGGCGGGACCGTACGCAGCCGATTCGCGACCTTCGTCCCGACCCGCCCGCCGACCTGCGCCGTCGGGGCCGCCGCTGCGCCGACCGGCCCTCCGGCGGGCGGGCCGGGTAGCGCCCCCGCGGCCGGGAGGACTGTTACAGAGGTGATACACGACGCGGTTGCGGCGGACGGCGTTCGAATATCGCCCACTTTAGGGTGACATTCTGCTTAATCCTCCCCCGCCGGGCCTACTGTCGGCGCACGGGGCACCACGGTCCGTCCACCCGGCCCCGCGCCCCCGTGGAGCCCGGAGGAGAGACCATGCGAATCGGCCGCCTGGCGCTGGCCGCCGCCGCCCTGTTGCTGCTGACCACGGCCAGCGTCCCCGCCGGGACCCCGCTCAGCCAGACGGAACGGCACAGCCTCTCCTCCGACGCCTTCCAGCCGCGCGGCGCCGCGCCCCGGCCGGTCGTCCAGCGGCCGAGCCACGAGCCGCCGTTCGGCGCCTTCGTCGGCTCCTGGGACAGGTACATCCCGCAGATCGGCCGGTACGCGCAGTGGCTGGGCAACGCCAACCTGCAGGTCGGCCACACCTACCTGGCCGGCAACAGCTGGGCGGACATCGAGGGCGAGCCCGTGGTGCTCGGCCTCTGGTCGCAGTGGCGGCTGGCCGACCCGTCCCGGACGCTCGTCCTCGGCGTGCCGATGCTGGTGCCCAACGAGGCCGGCGTCCCGGACGGCGAGGTGGCCCGGCTGCTCGGACAGGGGGCGCGGGGCGACTTCGACCAGCACTTCCTCAGACTCGCCCGGCGGCTGGTCGCGCTCGGCGGGGCGGACACCGTGCTCACCCTCGGCTGGGAGATGAACGGCGTCACCTACACCCACCGCTGCAAGCCCGATCCCACGGCGTGGAAGGCGTACTGGCGGCGGATCGTCTCGGTGATGCGCTCGGTGCCCGGGCAGCGGTTCCGCTTCGACTTCGCCCCGAACCGGGGGCTGGACGCGATCCCGTGGACCAAGTGCTACCCCGGGGACGACGTGGTCGACATCATCGGCATGGACAGCTACGACCAGCCCGCCGGCGCCACCTTCGACGACTACGTGCGCGAGCCGTACGGGCTGCAGGACCAGGTCGAGTTCGCGGCCAAGCGGGGCAAGCCGGTCTCCTACCCGGAGTGGGGGCTGTTCCGCAACGGCGACAACCCGCAGTTCGTCCAGCGGATGGTGGAGTGGATCCGCACCCACGACACCAGCTACCAGACCGTCACCGACTACTGCCCGCACGGCTTCTGGCAGTGCGGGCAGAATCCGCGCTCCAGCGCCCTGTTCAAGCAGCTGATGACCGGTTCGAAGGGGGCGCCGGCCGGCTCGCAGCCGACGCCCCCGGCACCCGCCCCGAAGATCACCCCTGCCCCGTCCCCGGCCGCGCCGGCCTCCCCGACCGCACCGCCCTCTCCCGCGGCGACGGCTCCGGCCCCGCCGTCGGCCACCGCGACCGCGGCCTCCTCGCCCTCGGCCTCCGACTCCGCCCTCGCTTCCACCTCCGCCTCCGCCTCCGCCGAACCGGCACCGAGCAGCCGGCCGGCCCGGCGCTGAGGCGGGCGGCCGCCGGTCAGCTCCGGCGGCGGGCCAGCAGCACCTGCTTGAGTCCGGGCATCCGGTCGTCCAACAGGTGCACCGCGGCCTGGCGGGCCCGCACCGCGCCCACCCGCGCGGTGAGCGCCGGGGCCGGTCCCCGCGGGCCGAACAGCAGCCGCTGGTTCGGCAGGGGGTCCGGGCGCCAGCGCTGCTTGTACGGCTCCTGGCCGCGCAGCAGGCCTATCACCGGGATGCCGGCCGCGACCGTCTCGTCCAGCGCCGCGCCGAACAGCAGCCCGGCGATGTCGAGCCGCTCGCGCAGCTTCGGGTGCGCGCCGTACAGGTAGAGGCCGCTGAAGGCCGGACAGAGCAGCAGCACGTTGACCGCGACCAGCTCGCCGTCCAGCCGGAAGCGGTGCACGACGGCCAGGCCGCCGGCGACCAGGCCCGTGGTGGAGTCGGCCAGGTGGCGGGCGAACCGCTCGGTGCGGTGCTCCGGGGTGACGCCGCGCTCCTGCCACTGCAGGAAGTGCAGCCGCAGCAGCTCGGCGAGCGCCTGCGGCACCTCCTCCGGCGGCGTCGTGCTGACCTCGACCCCGGCCTCGGCGATCCTGCGCTGCTTCACCCGGTTGCGCTGCGCGGTCTTGCCCTTCAGCCGCTTCAGCAGCTCGTCCATCGGCACGCCCGGCAGGTACTGGCAGATCGAGTCGTCGAACCGCCGGCGGCGGCCGGTCCAGTGCGCGTACACCCGCTGCACGGCGGCCTCCGGGTGCACCTCGCGCAGCTCCAGGGTGTGCCAGGGGCGGGTGAGCGGGAGGGCGGCGGCGAACTCGGCGGCGGCCCGGTCGGCGCAGTCGTCGTCGAGCAGGACGTCGGTGAAGTCGGCCAGGCCGCCGCCCAGCCCGGTCAGGCCGCCGAGCGGACCGCCGCGGCCCCGGAACGCGCCCGCGCCGACCAGCCGGCCGTCCCGGCGGACCAGTACCACCAGCAGGCCCCCGGGGCTGCCGTACTGGCGCCACCAGGAACGCTGCCAGGCGGCGGCCTGGAAGAAGGTGGCGGTCCGGCAGCGGGCGGCCAGGTCGTCCCACTCCTCGGCGAGGGCGTCGAGGGCGTCGTCCTCCCGGTGCAGCTCGGTGCTCCAGCGCGGCGGACCGGCCTGACCGGGCGGGCCCGGAGTGGCCCGGGCCTCGGTGCTCATCGCCCGCCCCCGGCGGCGGACTTCTGCGGAGCAGGGGCCTTGGCCGGGGCGGCCTTCTCCGGGGCCTGCTCCGGGGCGCTGCGCTCCGCGGCCCGCTCCGCCGCCGCCATCGCGGCCCGCAGGCCGGGGGCGGCCGGCGCCGGGACGGCGGCCACCGGCTCGGCCACCGCGGCGGCCGGCTCGGGCGCGCCTCCGCCGCGGCGGCGGGTCATCATCACCAGGGCCCCGATGAGCAGGCCCGCCGCACCGCCCACCGCCACGTCCAGCTGCGCCGAGGGGGTGGTCGGCCTGTCCGGCTCGGCGGCGGGCGCGAGCGGGACCAGCCGGACGCCGGTCTCCTTGCTGCTGGCGTTGGCGAAGGAGACCAGCGAGCCCGCCACCGCGTCGGCCGCGTCGACCGCCTCGCGCGGGCTGCCACCGGTCCCGGTGATCTCGATCATCGGCGCGTCCGGCGAGGTGGTGCCGTGCACCAGCGCCTCCAGCTCGGCGCGGGTGTGGCCGGTGTCCGCCGCGGCGGCCGCGAGCACCTGCGGCTGCCCGGCCAACCGGCCGTACGCCTGGGCGAAGTTGACCGCGGTCGCGCTCTCCCCCGGGTTCTGCGGCACCACGATCACATAGGAGTTGGCGGCGTACGAGGGCGGGGCCACCGCGGCGTACCCGGCGCCGGCGGCGGCGCCCAGCGGCACCGCGAGGGCGACCGGCCACCAACGGCGGGCCAGGCTTCGGGCGCTTCGGCGCGGTTCGGACATGGGGTGCTCCTTGGATGTGCGGGCCGCCCGGCCGACGGCCCGACGGTTCGACGGTTCGGACGCCGGCGGTTCGGACGCCGGCGGCTCAGGCGGCGGCCAGGCGGTCGTAGAGGGCGCCGAGGGCCGCGGCCACCCGGGCGATGTCGTAGTGGCCGACGGCCGGCGGCCGGGGCAGCGGGTCGGTGCTGTGGTCGTTGAGGTGGCGCAGGTCGCGCAGCGCCGCGGCGTAGGCGGCGGCGTCGGAGGGGATCCGGCGGGCCTGCGGGGCGGCGGTGGGCGGCAGTTCGTCCAGCGCCGGACAGGCGCTGTGGCGGACCGGGAGGCCGGCCGCCAGGCCCTCCAGCACGCCGAGGCCGAAGGTCTCCGCGGTCGAGGGGGCGGCCAGCACGTCGAGCGCGGCGAGGAGTTCGGGGACGTCGTCGCGCTCGCCGGTGAGCAGCAGGCGCTCCCGGACGCCGAGTTCGGCGGCCCGCCGCTCCAGGGCGGCCCGCTCGGGGCCGTCGCCGACCAGCACCAGACGGGCCGCGCCGTCCAGCTCCGCCAGCGCCTCCACCAGGACGTGGAAGCGCTTGCCGGGGACCAGCCGGCCGACGCCGCCGACCACCCAGCTCCCCGGCGGGAGGCCGAGCTCGGCCCGCAGCCGGGCCCGGTCGGCGGCCCGGTCGGCGTCCGGGCGGTGGTAGCGGGCGGTGTCGATGCCGTTCGGGATCAGCTCGATCCGGGCCGGCGGGACGCCCCAGCCGTGCAGGGTCTGGGCGACCTGGCGGGAGACCGCGACGGTGGTGGTGCCCAGCCGCTCGGCCGCGAGGTAGAGGCCCTTGACCCCGCGGGTGACCGGACGGCCCTCGATCACCCCGGCGTGCAGCGAGTGCTCGGTGGAGACCACCGCCCGGACCCCGGCGAGCCGGGCGGCCAGCCGCCCGTACAGCTGGGCCCGGTAGAGGTGGGTGTGCACCAGGTCGTAGCGGCCGGCGCGGATCAGCCGGACCAGCCGGGGCAGCGCGCCGAGGTCCCGGTTGCCGCGCATCGCCAGGTGGTGGACGGTGACGCCCTCGGCGCGCAGCGCGGTGGCCACCGCGCCGGGGTTGGTCAGCGCGGCCACCTCGCAGTGCTGGTGGGCGGGGAGGTGCCGGAGCAGCAGTTGCAGCTGCCGCTCGGCACCGCCGGAGGCGAGCCCGGTGACGATGTGCAGCACTCTCATCGGGCGCTCCCGGCACTGTTGTTGGTGCTGGTGCTGGTGCTCGTGCTGGTGCTGCTGTGACTCGCCCGCTCGCCTCCAGGGCGCTCGGACCCACTGCCGACGCTCTCCCCCAGCCCGGCGGCCGGGAGGTGCCCCCACCCTCCTGCGGTCGCTGCGCTCCCCGGTCGCTCGTCGCTCTCGGCAGCGGCGCGCCCTTTCGGCTCGGGGCGGGGCTCGCCCCCGGGGCGCTCGGGCCGGGCCGCCGGGTCGAGCCGGGCCCTGCGGTCGAGGCGGCCCGCGAGGCGGCTGCGGCGCAGCTCGGTGACGGTGTCGCGGAGGTGGTGCCGGCCGCGCTTGGCGCGCAGCCGCCAGGCGCCGTCGCGGTCGCCGACGTAGCAGCGCGGCAGCGCGTACCGGCCGGTGAGCGGGGAGTGCGCGATGGCGCAGGCGTAGTCGTAGCCGGCGTCGCGGACGGCCAGGGTGGCCGGCAGGTCGACCGCGCCGTACGGGTAGCAGAAACCGGTGACCGGGCCGCCGACGACCTCCTCCAGGGCCCGGCGGCTCTCCCGGGTCTGGACGGCGAGGGCTTCGGGGGGCAGGCCGGGCAGCGCCTGGTGACCGAGGCCGTGCGAGCCGATCTCCCAGCCGGCGGCGGCCAGTTCGGTGACCTCCTGGACGGTGAGCAGCTTCTTGCGCGGGCCCTTCACGTCCCAGTCGTTGGCCCGGCCGAGCAGGTCGGCGACCACGTAGGCGGTGGCGGTGAAGCCGTACGCCTGCAGAATCGGTACGGCGTGGCGGGCGAAGTCCGCGTACCCGTCGTCGAAGGTGAGGCCGACCAGGTTGTCGGCCCGCCCGGCGGCCCGGGCCCGCATCAGCTCGCGCACCGAGACCCCGCGCCGGCCGCGCCGGTGCAGCCAGGCGATCTGTTCGGCGAACCGCTCGGGGCTGACGGTCAGTTGGTACGGGTCCTCCTTCTCGACCGCCACCGAGTGGTACATCAGGATCCACGGCGAGGAGGGCTCCGCGGCGATGGCCTCGTGGGCGGGCTGGCGGCTTCCGGGAAGCTGCGCCTGCGGCCGGCGGACCCCCGTGCGCGGCGCGTCGGCGAGTGCGCCGACCGTGCGCGGCACGGCCGTGCGGAGCACGCCCGACAGGGCCGAACGGACCGATCCCCGTTCAACGTCCATGGGGAAGCTTCCCTTCATCGGCAACGGCTGGCGGGCTCAGGGCCCGGACTGCGGCGAGGACCGGTCCGCGCACCTCGCGGGCACCGAGGACGGTGCCGAGGGCGGCGAACGCCAGCGCCACGGTGAGGCCCCCGAGCAAGGTCGAGAGCAAGGGGTCGGTGGCGAGCCCGGCCGCGAGGGTGCCGAGGCCGGCCGCGCCGGCGGCCGCGCCCAGCAGCCGGGCGTGGCCGGCGAGGACGAGCCGCAGCCGCAGCGCGATCCCCCGCAGGACCAGGCCGCGCAGCAGCAGCACGGCCGTGGTGGTGATGCCGGCCGCGTTCCCGGCGGCCAGGCCGAGCGCCCCGAAGCGGTCGGTGGCGGCCAGGCCGACGGCGGCGGTGACGACGAGGCCGAGCGCCATGGCGGCGGCCGGGTACCAGTCGAGCAGCCGGCGGCCTCCGTCGTCGCACTGGTCGCCGGCCCGGCGGACCACCGGGCGGAGCGAGAAGTAGGGGCGGATCATCACGCCGATCAGCGCCTGGGCGGGCAGGCCGAAGCTGTAGACCCGGATGACGGCGGCGGTGGCCGCGGCGTCCCGGGGGCCGAAGGCGCCGCGCTGGAAGAGCAGGGCGACCACCGAGGGGGCGCAGGCCATCAGGAAGGCGGTGCCGATCAGGACGAGCGCGGCGCCCTGGCCGAGGTCCTTCTCCACCCGGTCGCGGGCGGCGTCCAGGTCCCCGGCCGCGAGCGCGCGGGCGACCAGCGGGAACGTCACGGTGACCAGCAGGATCGCCACGGTCATGGCCAGTTGGGAGATCTTGGCGGCGTAGTTCAGGTGCGAGATGCTGCCCGGGGGCAGTCCGGACCCGAGGTACCGCTCGACGAAGACCTGTGCCTGCCGGGTCAGGGTGAAGGCGACCGCCGGGAGCACGGCCAGCGGGATCAGCACCAGGCCCTGGTCGGCGAGCGGGGACCGGGCCGGGCCGCGGCGGCCCTGGCGCAGCCGGCGTCCGATCGGCACGGCGACCACGGCGGCCATCAGCAGGCTCCCCGCGGCCACCCCGATCGCGGCCGACTCCACCCCGAGCAGGTCGTGGCCGGTGAGCAGCGCGGCCAGGATGGTGAGGTTGTACGCGACGTAGATGCCGGCCGGTGCGATGAAGCTGTGGTGCGCGCGCAGGGCGGAGCCGAGGTAGCCGGCGAGGCCGAACGGCAGGATGGTGCAGGCGGTGATCCGGGTGCAGGTGACGGCGAGCTCCGGGTCGGCCAGCCCGGGGGCGAGCAGCCCGACCAGCTGGCGGGCGCCGAGGACGACGCCGAGGGTGAGCGCGCAGAGCACCAGCAGCAGTCCGGGGAGCGTCGCCCGGGCCAGCTGCCGCACCGGGTCGGGGCCGTCGGGACGCTCCTCGCGCAGGACCAGGGCGAGGCTGAAGGCCGGGACCATCAGGAACGCCATGCAGTCCTCGATCAGCAGCGGCGCCGCCGTCTCCGGGACGGTCCAGGCGACCAGGAAGGCGTCGGTGCCCTGGTTGGCGCCGAAGAAGGTGGCGAGCAGCAGGTCGCGGAGCATGCCGAGGACGGAGCCGGCGGCGGTGAGCACGGCGGTGACGCCGAAGGCCTTGGCGACGAAGCCGTGCCGCGGGTCGCCGACGGCCGGGGGCCCGGCGGCCGGCGCGCTGCGCGGGGCGGGGAAGGCGGGGGTGAGCGCGGCCGGCGGTTCGGTGGTCATCGCCCGCCTCCGGGGCGTTCCGCCCCGCTCCCGGCGCGCAGGCCGTGTGCGGTGTGGGCGGCGAGGCCGAGGACGACGGAGGTCAGCACGGTGGTGGTGCCGCCGATGTCCGCGTAGAGGAAGTCGACCAGCACCCAGACCAGCAGGGCGAGCGCGGCCAGGCCGGTGCCGCTCGCGCGCCGCAGGCAGCGCAGCAGCAGGCCGAGGAAGAGCACCGCGTAGGCGGTGATGCCGATCAGGCCCTGCTCGCTGAGGACCAGGAAGTACATGTTGTGCGGGGAGAGCAGCGGCTCGCGCCGGAAGCCGATGGTGGCGTCGGCGGCGTCGCTGCCGGAGGAGAGCCGCAGCGGGGCGTGGCTGTCGCGCAGCTGCTGGAAGGCCTTGGGCCCGGCTCCGGCCACCGGGTGGTCCTGCCAGATCCGCCCGGCGGTGGCCCAGAGGTCGTAGCGGTCGGAGACGGACTGGTCGGGGGCGGCGGAGACGGCGCCGATGGAGCTGAGCCGCTGGGTGACGCCGGAGGCGCCGAGGCCGAGACCGCCGACCAGGACGACCGCCGCGGCCGTCGCGAGGACGGCGCTGCGGACGGCGAGCCGGGCGTCGGCGCGCAGCAGCAGGACGGCGGCGGCGGCGGCGGTGGCGATCCAGCTGCCGCGGCTGAAGGAGACGGCGAGGGGGAAGGCCAGGAAGGCGGCGGCCGCGTACATCGCCCGGCGCAGCCCGGCGTTGCCGCCGGGCCCCCGCTCGCCGAGGGCGAGGGCCAGCGCCGCGAGCAGGCCGTAGGCGACCACGGAGGACATCGCCATGACGTCGAGCGCGCCGAAGGTGCCGACGGCCCGGATCGGCTGTCCGGCGTAGGAGGCGCCGGTCCGGGTGAGGTACTGCTCGGCGCCGACGACGCCCTCGATCAGCGCGGCGGCGACGAACGAGCCGAGCACCAGGCGCTGGTCGGTGCGGTCGCGCAGTGAGCAGAGGACGGCGACGGGCACCAGGACGAAGACCTGGGTGAGCCGGACGAAGCCGGTGAGGCTGGTGGCCGGGTCGATCGAGCCGACGGTGGCGACGGCGGCGGCGGCCACGACCGCGCCGAACTGGAGAGCGGCGGTCCGGCCGATCGCGGGGGTGCGGCCGCGCAGGAGGTGCACCGCGGTGAGGCCGACCAGGGCGAGCGAGGCCAGGTCGGCGGCGGTGACGTGGACGGCGGCGGCGACGTCCTTCTCGCCGGTGGGGACGCAGACCAGCAGGACGGTGGCCGCGGCGAGCAGGCTGGGGCGTTCCCGAAGGGCGGCTGCGGCCCGGCGTAACGCCCGGGCCGGGTCGGGGACGGCGGTGAGGGGGAGGGCCACGCCGGTTTCAGCTCCCGTCCGGGTGGAGCATCAGGGCCGCGGTGCGGCACAGGATCTTGACGTCCTGCCAGAGGCTCCAGCTCTCGATGTAGCGGTTGTCGAAGCGGGCCCGGTCCTCGATCGAGGTGTCCCCGCGCAGGCCGTTGACCTGGGCGAGGCCGGTGAGGCCGACCGGGACGCGGTGGCGGTCGGCGTACTCGGGGTAGGCCTGGCTGAACCGCATGACGAAGTACGGGCGTTCGGGCCGCGGGCCGACCAGGCTCATGTCGCCGCGCAGGACGTTCCACAGCTGCGGCAGCTCGTCCAGGGAGCTGCGGCGCATCAGCTTGCCGACGGTGCCCATCCGGTGGTCCTGGGCGATGTTCCAGCGGGTGGCCGACTCGTGCTCGTTGCTGGGCCGCAGGGTGCGGAACTTGAGGACGGTGAAGACCCGGCCGTCGAGCCCGGTGCGCTGCTGGCGGAAGAGCACGCCGGGGCCGGTGTCGAAGCGGACGGCGAGCGCGCAGAGGGCGAGCACGGGGGCGAGGGCAATCAGGCCGAGTCCGGCGGCGGTGACGTCGAGCGCGCGCTTGGCCGCCCAGCCGGGGCGGCCCATCGCCGGGCGGCCGACGCGCAGGCAGGGGAAGCCCCAGAGCTGGTCGCCGCCGGGGATCCGGCCGGTGGCCAGCGAGCCGTACTCGCGCAGCGCGGGGACCAGCCAGACCTGGCAGCCGAGCCGGGCGGCGTCGCGCAGGGCGGCGGCGGTCTCGGCCTCGTCGGCGGCGCCGGCGGTGGCCACCACGTGGTGGATCCGGTGCCGGCGGACCTCGCGCTCCAGCACCTCGCGGCCGCCGAGCACCGGCAGGTCGGTGTCGCCGGAGAGCAGCGGCGGGTCGGGGTCGACGAAGCCGATCGGGCGCATGCCGTACTCGCCGCGGGCGGTGAGCGCGGCGGCGACCCGGCGGCCGAGCCGGCCGGCGCCGAGCACCAGGACGGGGCTGGGGCGGCTGCGGCGGATCCGCCGGACCAGGTGGTAGAGCAGGGCGCGGCCGCAGACCGCGAGCAGCAGTTGGGTGCCGAGCAGGACGGTCAGCCGGCCCGGGGTGGCCGGGCCGCTGTCGGGCCAGCGGCCGTCGAGGCAGCCGGCCAGGGTGACGGCGAAGGCGGTGGCGACGACGGCGCGGACGGCCAGCGCGGGCAGTTCGTCGAGGACGGAGAGGGTGAGCCTGGTGCGGTAGAGGCCGCCGGCCAGGTTGAGCAGGAGCAGCAGCGGCAGCAGGGCGGCCACCCCGAGCAGCGGCTCGACCCGGACGGCCGGGTCGAGCACGCGGTTGGCGATGCCGGTGGCGGTGCAGAGGGCGACGGCGTCGACCGCGGCGAGCGCGGCGGGCAGCGCGAGCCGGGAGCGGACCGGCCGGCGGTGGCGCCGGGTCGGCGGGGCGTTGCGCGGGGCGGACCGGGCCGGGCGGTCCAGCAGCCCGGTGGCCGGCCGGCGCTGTCCGGACAGGGACCGCCCGGGCCTCGGGACGCTGTCGTGGTCAATGGTCATCAGCGCACGAACTCCCCTGCTGTGTGCCCGGGGTGACGCCGTTCCGGAACCGGCTGACCCGGAGCGGCCGTCGCGGCCCGGCGGGCTCGGTCCTGACAGCGCCTGCTGCCGCTGGCGACTTTCGAGGTTCTCGCGAATTCCCGGCATGAAATCGAAACGAAGCAGGCAAAATCAGACATTACCGAACGGGGGCCAGGGCGCCGGAAGTTGACTTGCCATTTCATTCCAGCCGCCCATTAATAGGTATTTCTGATTTCACCCTTCGCCGACATCCGGCTGAGGGTGCGAATACGACAGCGCCGGAACGGCGGGCATTCACGGCATGTGAAACGATCAGATCCGCTGCGGGACACGGGCGCGGCGGCGTCCGGCCGCCGGACCGGCACCCAGCAGGTCCCGGTAGAGCGCGTCCACCTGTTCGACCACCGACCGCACGTCATGGCGGGCCACCGCGTGCTCGCGCAGCCGCGAACCGCGCCGCTCGCACTCGATCGGATCGGACAGCGCTTCGGCCATTCGGGTGGCGAGCGCGGCCGCGTCCTCGGACGGCACCACGGCGCGCCCGCGCTCGGCCGGCGGCAGGCACTCGCGGGCCCCCGGCACGTCGGTCAGCAGCACCGGCCGGGCGGCCGCCATCGCCTCCAGCGGGGCGAGCGCCATCCCCTCCCAGCGCGAGGGCAGCACCACCAGGTCGGCCGCCGCCAGCCACGGCCGCGGGTCGGGCACGTCCCCGACCAGGCGGACCCGGGAGGGCTCGGCCGACTCGCGCACGGCGGCGGCCAGCCGGGCCTCGTCCGGCCCGCCGCCGACCAGCGCCAACCGGGCCTGCGGCACCCGGCGGAGCACCTCGGGCCAGGCGGCGAGCAGCACGTCCTGGCCCTTCTGACGGCAGAGCCGGCCCACGCAGACGGCCAGCGGGGCGTCCAGGTCCAGGCCGAGCGTGATCCGGGCGGCCCGGCGCTCGGCCGGCGCGTAGTGGCGGACGTCGACGCCGTTGGGCACCACCGCCCAGTCGGCGTGCAGGCCGGCCGCGACCCCGTCGGCCCGCTCCTGGACGCTGACGCAGAGCAGCCGGTGGGCCCAGCGGGTCGCCAGCCGCTCCCAGCGCAGGGTGGCGGCGGCCAGCGGGCCGTCCACCGCGGCGAACGACCAGGCGTGCGGCTGGAAGACCGTCGGCACCGCGCCGCGGATGGCCAGCCGGCCGGCCAGCCCGGCCTTGGCACTGTGCAGGTGGACCATGTCGGGCGCCGCGGCGCGGACGATCCGGCGCAGCCGCCAGGCCTCCGGGGCGGTGGCCGGGCCGGGCGAGCGGCGGGCCGGCCAGTCCTGGACCAGGGCGCCGACCGCGGCGGCCTCCCCGGCCAGCCGGCCGCCGCGCGGGCAGGCGACCAGCACCCGGTGGCCGGCCTCGCGCTGGCCGCGGACCAGGTCGACCACCACGCGGGCGACCCCGCCGTCGACGGGTTGGGAAATGTGAAGGATCGTCATATGCACGGCGGCGAGCCTAGGGTGGCGCCGCCGCGCCCGGGGTCCGCCGTCACCCGCAGGTGGCGGCCGTCCACCCGTACGGCTTGCCGCTCGTACGGGTGGACGGACCGCTCGAATTCCCGTCCGGTCCGGACGGCGGGGTCAGCGGACCTCGTCGGCCAGGTTGGCCAGCACCTGGTCGTGAATCCGGTTCAGGCCCTTCGGGGCGAAGGTCCGCTCGAAGAAGCCGCCGATGCCGCCGGCGCCCTGCCAGGTGGCCGAGACGGTCACCTTCGACCGGCCCTCGCCGGCCGCGGCGACCGTCCAGGTGATGACCATGCTGGAGTTGGCGTCCTTCTCCACCAGCTGGTCCG
This sequence comes from Kitasatospora sp. NPDC090091, assembly GCF_044747365.1. Classification (NCBI taxonomy): domain Bacteria; kingdom Bacillati; phylum Actinomycetota; class Actinomycetes; order Kitasatosporales; family Streptomycetaceae; genus Kitasatospora; species Kitasatospora sp. NPDC090091. The sequence continues at coordinate 271,501 of NZ_JBIVDY010000010.1, read as the reverse complement.
GCTCGGGCGCCGAGACGGTGAACAGGCAGTCGCGGACCCGCTTCTCGGTGGCCTGCAGCTTCCAGTGCACCTGGGTGCCCGCGCCGTTGCCCCCGGCCCGGACCTCGTACTCGCTGTACTGCGCGGGCAGCAGCTTGGGGCGGGTCACCTGGTAGTCGGCCAGCGCCTCGTACACCCGCTCGGGGGCGGCGTCGTAGACCCGCTCGGTGGTGGCCAGCACCTGTCCCATGACCTTGCTCTCCTCGTCCGTGGTTTCCGGTTCCACCGGCAAGCCAACCACAGCGGACGGCCCGGGACAGCTCAGGGGCCGGGCGCCGCACCGGCTCAGGCCAGCCGCAGGCCTCCGGTGCGCTGCGCCCGGGCCTCGCCGAGCCGCAGGGCGAGCACCGCACCGGCCAGCAGCAGCGCGCAGAGTGCGGCCAGCCAGGCCAGCCGGGGCGCCAGCTCGCCCAGGCCGCGGCCCTCCAGCAGGGCGCCGCGCACCACGGCCAGGCTGCCGGTCAGCGGGAGCGCCGCGCCGAGCAGGCGCAGCACGCCGGGCAGGGCGAAGGCGGGCAGCCGGACCCCGGCGACGAACCACATCGGGTCGTCCAGCACCGTGTAGACGAAGGTGGAGTCCCGGGAGAACACCATCAGGCTGTTGAGCAGCGCGCCCCAGGCCACCGCGGGCAGCAGCAACGCCAGCAGCACCACCGGGTACATCCACGGGCCGGCCACGTCCAGGGCGCCGAAGCCGAACGCGGCGGCGCCCAGGAAGCAGGTCAGCAGCCAGGCGTTCTGCAGCAGGGCGCCGGCGCCGTTGGCCAGCATCAGGACCAGCCGGTCGGCGGGCGAGAGGAAGAGCAGCTCCAGGGTGCCGGTGGTGCGCTCGAACGCGAAGTTCCACGCGGACTGCACCAGGGAGAAGAAGAACGCCCAGGCCAGCGCGCCGGTGGCGAGGAAGCCGAGCAGCCGGGCCGGGTCCGCGGCGAGCGGCCAGCGGGCGGCGGCCGCCGAGCCGGCTGTGACCGGGTGCAGGGTGTAGTAGGTGGCGGCCAGTTGGAGCAGCGGCCAGACCAGCATCGAGGCCACCACCAGCGGCTGGCCGAAGAGCGTGCGGTGCTGCTTCAGCGCCTCGGCGGCGAACACCTTGCCGGCGTGCCGCAGGGTGCGGCGCCGGCCCCGCGGTGCGGGCCGGGGGCGGCGGGTGCCGCTGCCCGGGCGGGGCGGCGGGAGGGTGCGGCCGGCGGGGAGGGGGGCGCGGACGCCGCGGTCGGCGGCCAGCAGCAGCGCGTCGACGGACAGGAGGTCCGCGGGGCGGGCGGTCATGCGGCGACCTCCGCCCGGGCGTCGGCGGTTGCGGCGGCGGCGTCAGCGGCGGCGGCGTCCGCGGCGCGGTCCTCGGTGAGCGCCAGGATCGCGTCCTCCAGGCTGGCCCCGGTGACCTCCAGGCCACCGATCGCCCCGCCGGCGGCGACGATCGCCCCGGCCAGCGGACCGGCCACGTCCTCCGGGTGGCGGACGCCGACCAGCAGCGCGCCCTCCCCGGTGGCGGTCAGCTCGGCGCGGACGCCCAGCCCGTGCGCGAACCGCGTCACGGCCTCCTCCAGCTCCGGCGAGGGGTTGGTGACGGTGACCCGGACGCTGCGGTGGCTCCCGGTCGCCGTCTTCAGCTCGTCCGGGCTGCCGGCGGCGAGGTGGCGCCCGCCGGAGATCACGTACACGTGCTCGCAGAGCTCCTCGACCTCGGCCAGGTAGTGCGAGGTCAGCAGCACCCCGCGGCCCTCGGCGGCCAGGGCGGCGACCACCCGGCGCAGGTCGCGGGCGATCGGCGCGTCCAGGCCGAGGGTGGGCTCGTCCAGCAGCAGGTACGCCGGGTCGTTGATCAGGCCGCGGGCGATCGAGAGCCGCTGGGTCATGCCGCGCGAGTAGCGCTCGACCGGGGTGTCGGCGGCGTCGGTGAGCCCGACCAGCTCCAGCAGCTCGCCGACCCGGGTGCGCAGCACCGGGTTGGGGACGTCGTAGAGGTGTCCGAAGTAGCGGAGGTTCTCGGCGCCGGTGAGCTTGCCGTAGACCATCCGCTCGCCGCCGGCGATCAGGTTGATCCGGCGCCGGGCCTCGCGGGCGTGCTCGACCACGTCGAGGCCGTCCAGGGCGACGGTGCCGGAGGTGGGGCGGAGCAGGGTGGCGAGGATCTTGATGGTGGAGGTCTTGCCTGCGCCGTTCAGGCCGAGCAGGCCGGTGACCCGGCCGGGCGGGATCTCCAGGTCGAGGCCGTCGACGGCGGTCTTCACGGCGCGCGGGCCGAACAGGCCCTTCTCCCGGGTGCGGAAGGTCTTGCGCAGGGCGCGGGTGCGGATCATGTCAGAAGCTCCGTTCGACGGCGCGGCGCTCGGCGGCGGGCAGCAGCCGCAGGCCGAGCAGCAGGTGGCCGAGGCTGAGGGCGAGGCAGGTGACCAGGCGTGGGGCGAGCTCGCCGAGCGGCCGCCCCTGGCCGAGGGCGTCGCGCAGCACGTCCATCGCCGAGGTGACGGGCAGCAGCTCGGCCAGCCACTGGGCCGGTGCGGGCAGGTAGCTGTTCGGGAAGGTGATGCCGCAGAGCAGCGAGACGGCGAGGAAGACGGTGTTCTGCGAGATGTGCGCCTCGCCGGCGACGATCATCAGCGCGCCGAGCACGACGGCGACCGCGAAGACCGCGGCGGTCAGCGCCAGCACCCCGGCCAGCGCGGCCAGCGGGTGCCAGGCGGGCAGCGTGACGCCGAGCAGCGCGGCGAACCCGCCGAGCAGGCCGACCTCGACGGCGGTGTTCAGCAGTGCGAAGCCGGTGAAGCCGAGCAGGTACGGCAGCCGGCCGGCCGGCGCGATCAGCAGCGCCCCGAGCGTGCCCTGGCGCTGCTCGGTGATCAGCGCCTTGCTGCTCCAGAGCAGCATCCGGACGGTGAACATGTAGCCGCCCGCGCCGATCGCGATGTAGCCGAGGTAGTCGGCGCCGCCGGTGCGGGCGGTGAAGTCCTCGGCGACCGTGCCGCCGCCGATGGCGTGCAGGCCCAGGTAGGACAGGCCGATGGTGAGGACGCCGATCAGCAGGCAGCCGACCGCGTAGGACCACGGGTAGGCCCGGCTGGTCATCGTCCAGGTGCGGCGCAGCGTCGCCCAGGCGACGGGCATCTGCTCCCCCTCTCGTCGCGGATTGAGTTCCCATCAGGAACTTACAAGTTCCCTTTCGGAACCCGCAAGGGGGTGAAAGGATGGACCGTCCACATGGTGAGAGGAGCAACGGGTGCTCAGAGACGTGCCCGAGCGGGATGCGAGCTGCGCGATCGCCCAGTCTGCGGCCGTGATCGGCGACTGGTGGAGCATCCTGATCGTCCGCGAGACGGCGCGCGGCCGGCTGCGCTTCGACGAGCTCCAGCAGGAGCTCTCGATCTCGCGCAAGGTGCTCACCGAACGGCTCGGCCACCTCACCGGGGCCGGCGTGCTGGAGCGGGTGCCCTACCAGAGCGGCCCGGTCCGGTACGAGTACCGGCTCACCGACTCCGGGCGGGCGCTGCTGCCGGTGCTGGTGGCGATGCAGGACTGGGCCGACCGCTGGCTGCTCGGCGACGGCGCGCTCTCCGGCTCCGCCGCCCCCGACAGCGCCGAGGCCGCCCGGATGGCCGCGCTGCCCGGCACCCGGCTGCCCGCGCTCACCCTGCCCGCACACACCGGCGGCGAGCTGGACCCGGTCGACCCGGCGGCCGGCGCCACGGTGCTGTTCTGCTACCCGGCCACCGGGCGGCCCGGGCCGCTGCCGGCCGGCTGGGGGGACATCCCCGGCGCGGCCGGCTGCACGCTGGAGAACCGGCTGTTCCGCGAGGCGTACCCGGAGTTCCGCGCGGCCGGCCTGGCCCTGCGCGGAGTCTCCACCCAACGCCCGGACGAGCAGCGGGAGTTCGCCGAGGCCGAGGAGATCCCGTTCCCACTGCTGTCCGACCTGGACGTCCGGCTGGCGGCCGCACTGCGGCTGCCGACCTTCCACGTCGGCCAGGGCCTGCGGCTGAAGCGGGCCGTCCTGGTGCTGGACCGCCGGCGGACCGTGCGCCGGGTGACCTTCCCGGTCACCGACATCCCGGGCGCCGTCCGGCAGGCGCTCGCCGACGCCCGCGCGGTGGCGGCGGAGGAGGCGTAGGGCACGGGCCGCGCCCCACGGCGGGAAACCGTTCGCGTGGGGGGCGGGTGGCCGCGTTAGGGTGGCCGGTGTGCTCGATCAGGTGACAGCTCTGCGCTACGTCGACCCGCTGCGGGCCGGCGGCTCCGTCCCCGGCGTGGTGGAGACCGACGACCTGGGGACCTACGTGGTCAAGTTCACCGGCGCCGCCCAGGGCCGCAAGGCGCTGGTGGCCGAGGTGATCGTCGGCGAACTCGCCCGGCGGCTCGGCCTCCCGGTGCCCGAACTGCGGCTGGTCGACTTCGACCCCGCGGTGGCCGAGCACGAACCCGACACCGAGATCCAGGACATCCTCCGGGCCAGCACCGGGATCAATCTCGGGATGGACCTGCTGCCCGGCGCCCGGGACTTCAAGCCCGGCATGATCGACGTCGACCCGGTCGCAGCCGGCCGGATCGTCTGGCTGGACGCGCTCACCGGCAACGTCGACCGCACCGTGCACAACCCCAACCTGATGGTCTGGCACGGGAAGCTCTGGCTCATCGACAACGGCGCCGCGCTGGTCTTCCACCACCGCTGGTCCGGCGCCGCGGCCGCCGTCGGCCGCAGGTACGACCTCAGCGCCCACGCCCTCGGCGGCTACCGGCCGGACGTCCCGCTGGCCGACCGGGAGCTCGGGCCGCTGGTCACCACCGGCCTGCTGGAGGAGGTGGTGGCGCTCGTCCCGGACGCGTGGCTGGCCGACGAGCCCGGCTTCGACTCGGTGGACGCGCTGCGCCGCGCCTACGTGCACCACCTGGCCGCCCGGGCCGGACTCTCCGCCGAGTGGCTGCCGGACGAGTTCCCCACGGCCGAGCAGCTGCGCGCGGCCGAGCTCCAGCGGGCCGCCCGGACCAGGGCCGGCCGGCCCGCCTGGCTCCAGGAGGTGCCGGACCTGCACGGCAAGCCGTCGGTGGAGACGGTCTGGGACCACCACTTCGAGTGACGCGCCCGCCGCCCGGGCGACCGACGCCCGGACGCCAACCGCCCCGACGCCCGCCGCCCGGACGCCCGCCGCCCGGCGTCAGCCCCCGGCGGGGCGGACCCAGACGAAGTACTCGACCACCGTCCCGGTCAGCAGGCCGGAGCAGAACAGCGCGAAGAGCGCGGCGGAGTTCACCCGGCGCACGGCCGGCGAGAACAGCGCCAGGGCGGGCAGCAGCAGCCCGAGCGCCGGGCCGGTCGCCAGCAGGAGCAGGCGGAGCAGCACGGCCCCCGTCGTGGTCCCGCCGGCGGCGAGACCGCCGATGCCGATCGCCAGGCCGGCGAAGGCCATCAGCGTCAGCAGCGGTGCTGCGACGAGCAGTTGGACGACGGCCAGCAGCACCCACGGCCAGTTCCGCCCGCCGCTCGGGCGGTCGGTCGGCCACGGTCGGCCGGTGTAGCTCTGTGCCATGGTGCGCTGCTCCTCGTACGGTGGGTTCCACTCGGTCGTGCGGACCCATTGTGCGGATCGGCCCCGGGCGTTCGCCTGAGTACCGGTACTCAAATGCCGGTGGGGAGCGGGACCGGTCAGGTCCCGCTCCCCACCGCGCGTCGTCGCGTCAGCCGGTCAACCGGTCAGCGCGTCAGCGCCACCACTGGACCGCCTTCTCGGCGTTGATGATGCCGGCGCCGTAGAAGCCGTTGTCGTCCGCGCCGCCCTCGCAGGTGGCGGTCCACTCGCCGGCGCCGCCCGGGTTGTACGGGGCCGACGGGCAGGCGTGCGACTCGGCCTGGCTGGTCAGCATCTCGGTCAGCTCCTCCGCGCTGGCCCACGGGTGGGTGCTGGCGAGCAGCGCGAGCACACCGGCGGCGTGCGGGGACGCCATCGAGGTGCCCTGCATGTAGCCGTACTTGCCACCGGGGATGGTGGACAGGGTGCGGCCGTTCTGGTCCGGGGTGTTCGGGATCTGGTAACGGCGGTCACCACCGGGGGCGGCCACGGTGACCTTGCCCTTGCCGTAGGTGGAGTAGTACGACTTGTCGCCGTTGACACCCACCGAGGAGACGGAGATGACGCCGTCGAGCTCGGTCGGCAGGTTCAGGCAGTCCTGGGTGATCGGACGCTCGCCGGGCGTGGTGTCGTCCGGGCTGGCGACGTCCTTGGTCTTGTGGGCCAGGTCGATGTTCTCGTTGCCCGCCGCGGCCACGTTGAGGACGCCCTTGCGCTGCGAGAACTCGACGGCGCGACGGACGGCGGTGGTGATCGCCGCCTGGTCCGCGTCGTTCTGGCAGTTGAACATCCAGGGGTCGACGAAGTAGCTGTTGTTCGTGATCTTGAACTTGTGCTCACCGGCCCAGACGAAGCCGCAGACGGCGTACTCCGGGTAGATGAACCCGGCGTCGTCGACGACCTTGACCGCGGCCAGCTTGACGTCGGGGGCGATGCCCTCGATGCCCTTGCCGTTCTTGGCGGCGGCGATGGTGCCGGCCACGTGGGTGCCGTGGTCGCCGTCGACGCCCGGCTGCCAGGCCTCGAAGGCGGTGTTCGGCTTGCCGCCGTCGATGCAGGAGACCGACTGCGAGGCGTCCACGTTGGCCTTGAGGTCCTCGTGGTTGGCGTCGATGCCGGAGTCCAGGACGCCGACGGTGACCTTGTTGCTGCCGAGGGACAGCTTGTGGGCCTTGTCGACACCGATCTGGCGCATGTCCCACTGGTTGGCCCAGTAGGGCTCCTCGCCGGCGGTGGGCGCGGCGGCCGGCTCGGCGGCGACCTCGGCCTTGCGGCTCTCGGCGGCGGTGATGCCCTTGGTGCGGCTGGTGCCGACGGACTGGACGCCCTTGGCCTTGCGCAGCTTCGCGGCGAACTGGGTGTCCGTCGAGCGGGCGATCACGACGCCGATCTGCTCGTACGAGTACACCACGCTGCCGCCGAGGGTCGTGATGGCCTTCTCGACCTTCTGCACCTGGCCGTGGTTGGCCTGGGTGTTGACGACGTAGCTCAGCAGCGGCCCGGTCGTCGGCTCGGCCCCGGTGGCCGCGACGGCGGTGCCGGCGGGCAGAGCCAGTGCGCCGGCCGTGGCGAGCACGACGCCCACCGCGGCGAACCGGGTCCGGCTGATCCGAGGAACACTCATAGGGGTTGGCCCTCCCGAGTCGTCGTGCAGCTGCAGATGGCAGGTGCAGTGGAATGATCGGGACGCTAGTGAACATGCGTAGTAATCCGCAAGAGGTAGTCATCTAATCGACACCGTTCGATCACCTGCGAAGGTTGCGCCGTCTGGGTGGCAGACCCCTCGTCAATCCATACGGTGAATATCCGGTTGACGCGGAATTGCATACCGACAGGGCGCAGACGATCCATCCCGAAGGGGTGTCTACGGAGTGTCCATGACAGATTCCGTCAGGATACCGCGGCTCAGAGGCGGTACAGCCGGCGGGCGTTCTCCGCGGCCACCTGTCGGGCGAGGCGCTGCGCGTCCGGCGCCGAGCAGGCGCCGTCGGCCCGCCAGCGGTCCAGCAGCGTGCCCAGGCCGTGCCGGAACTGGGCCGCGCCGACCAGGTACAGCTCGGGCAGGCCGTAGGCGTCGGTGGAGAAGAGCACCTTGCCGAACGGCGCCAGCTCCAGCATCTCGCCGAGCACCGACGCCACCCGCGGCCCGACGTACGAGGCCGTCAGCCCGAGGTCGGTGTGCACCTGCGGGAAGGCCTGGGCCAGCCAGGCCGCCTGCCGGTGGTACGGGTAGCCGTGCAGCAGCACCAGCGGCACCCCGCTCGGTTCGGCCGCCCGGACGAAGTCGGCGAGCAGCGAGGGGTCGGCCCGGTGCAGGGTGAGGTCGGGATCGCCGAAGCCGGTGTGCAGTTGGAGCGGCAGGCCGAGCTCCGCGCAGACGTCCAGGGCGGTCCAGAGCAGGTGGTGCAGCAGCACCGGGTCGGTCAGCCGGCCCAGCCCGGCCTGCAGCCTGCGCCCCGCGGCCGCGACCACCTCGGGCCGGCCCGGGCGCTCTGCGGGCACCGCCAGACCGTGCCGGTAGGCCAGCACCGACTTGACCGCCACCGCGCCGGTGGCCGCGGCCGCCAGCGCCTCGCGGACGGCGGCAGGCCAGGCCCCGGCGCCCGCCGGCACGGCCTCGGCAACCGACTCCAGCCGGACCACCTCGCGCACCCGGGCGCCGGACACCTCGGCGAACTCGCTGAGCGGCAGCAGCGGATGGCCGGCCGCCGCGGTCAGCCCGGTGTCCACCAGGCAGGTGTCCAACGCCGCCGCCGCGAGCAGCCGGCGGGTGGCCTCGGCGGCCCCCAGCTCGCGCCGGCGGGCCAGGTAGTCGGTGGCGGGGGCGTGCACGGGCAGCCCGAGCGCGGGCGGGCACCAGCGGCGGACGGCCAGGCCGAGCGCGCTGTCGAACGGCGAGGTGCCGGGTGCGGGCGGCCGGTCGGACTCGGTGAGCAGCCCGGCGAGGGCGTCGTCGGCCAGCTCGGCCGCCACCACGCTGTGGCAGTGGTGGTCGACCAGGGCCGGGACGTCCAGCGACGGCACCGCTCAGTACCTCCAGCGGGTGGCCGCGACCAGCTGCTCCGGGGTGGCCGCGGCGTACTGCTCGCTCTCCGCCCGGCGCACCGCCAGCACCGCCTCGTACAGCGGCTCGCCGAGCGCCTCGCGCAGCACCGTGGACTTCTGGTAGGCCGCGATCGCCTCGGCCGGGCCGGCCGGCAGCCGGGGCACCGTGCCGGGGGCGGCCTCGGCCGGGTCCCCGGTGAACTCCGGCGGCAGGGCGAGCCGCTGGTCCAGCCCGGCGAGGCCGGCGGCGAGCACCGCGCCGACCATCAGGTACGGGTTGGCGGTGGCGTCGAAGCACTTGATCTCGGCGTTGGCCGCGGTGGTCCGCTCGCCGGTGGAGCCGGTGACCAGCCGCAGCGCGGCCTCCCGGTTCTCCAGGCCCCAGCACTGGTAGGCGCCGGCCCAGTGCGAGGGCACCAGCCGCAGGTACCCGGCCGGGCTGGAGCAGCCGAGCACCAGCAGCTCCGGCAGGGCGCCGAGCACCCCGGCCAGGAAGCCCTCGGCCTCGGCGGTGAGCCCGTGCGGGCCGGAGCCGCCGCGGGCGAGGTTCCGCCCGTCGCGCCAGAGGCTGAGGTGGAGGTGACCGCCGTTGCCGACCGAGCCGGCCTCCACCACCGGGGCGAAGGACGCCCGCAGGCCGTGCCGGGCGGAGACCGCACGGACGGTGTGGCGGACCAGGACGGTGGTGTCGGCGGCCTCGACCGGCCCCTCGGGGGCGACCGAGACCTCGAACTGGCCCGGCGCGTACTCGGGGTGGATCTGCAGCACCGTCAGTCCCTGCTCGCCGAGGGCGCGGAGCACGTCCCGCAGGTAGTCGGAGAGGTCGGTCAGCCGGTGCATGCCGTACGCCGGCCCGTGCGTCGGGTACTGCGGCTCCTCGTGCGGTGCCCCGGCGAGCGCGACCACCCACTCGACCTCGATGCCGGCCTGCAGGGTGATCCCCAGTGCGGCGGCCGCGGCCGTCGTCCGGCGGGCGAACAGCCGCTGGCAGCCGGGGTACGGGGCGCCGTCCTGGGTGTGGCGCTCCCCCGGGGCCCAGGCCCAGCCGGGCTGGGCGGCCAGCGGGACCAGCCGGTCGACGTCCGGGTAGAGGCGCAGGTCCCCGGTGGGGCCGCCGATCAGCCGGCTGGTGGTGATGGTGTCGTCGGCGAGGAACACGTCGAAGCAGGGCGCGGCGCCGACGCCCCACTCGGCGGCGTGCACCAGGCCGGCGAGCGGGACGGCCTTGACCCGGGTGATGCCGGCGTTGTCCACCCAGGTGACGGCGACCGCCTCGACCCCGGCGGGGCGCAGCCGCTCGACGGCCGCCTGGGCCCGCTCCGCCCGGTCGGCGCGCGGCGGCAGGGCGACGGCGAGCGAGCCGGCGGCCCGCCCGCCCGCGGACCGGGCGGCGGCGCCGGCCGCGGGCTCGGAGGGGTCGGCGAGGCCGGCGGACACGACGGTTCCGGTGCTCATGCCTCCATGCTGCCCCGGCGGTTGGGCCCGCGGAACTCCCCTATCGGGTGGTCCGTGCGGACGTGTGTCCTCCGGTTCACTCGTCCGGCTGGAACAGGGCGACCAGATCCCCCGCGGTGAGCCGTGCCACGGCGTCCGGCGCCTCGTCCAGCCGCCCGGGGTAGAGCCGGTAGCCGGCGCCGGACAGGCCCGCCGGGGCGGGCACGTCGGCGTGCACCAGGGCGGTGAACGCCCGGGCGCCGGCGAGCCGCCCGGCCAGGGCGTGGCCGGTGTCGTCGGCCGGGGTGTGCCGGCGCCGGTCGGGGTGGTGGCGGGCGCGCAGCCGGGCGGCGAAGGCCGCGGCCGGCTCGTCCGCGGCCCGGCGGTAGGTGTCGAGCGTGCCGCCGTCCCGGGTGCGGACCAGCACCTCGTCGGTCCGGGCGGCCGCGGTGGCGCAGGCGAGGTCCCAGAGCGTGGCGCGGGAGCCCTCGGCGAAGTGCGCCAGCACGTCCGCGGCGAGCGTGCCGATCCGGTCCCGGTACCGCCAGACGTTGTGGAAGCCGCCGGACGCGCCGGTGTTGAGGTCGGTCCAGGTGTACGTGCGCTTCGCCAGGTCGACGATCATCGGCAGGCAGACCTTGGCATCGCCGGCCAGGTCGAGCCGCTGGCGGACGGCGTTCGGGACGAAGCCCCCGCGCCGCTGCCGGGACGCCGCCTCGTCCAGCTCCAGGAAGCCGGCGAAGGCGTCGGCGAGGTCGTCGAACGCGACGTCGTTGTAGCTGAAGACGACGACCACGGCGTAGCGTGCGCCGCCCGCGGCCAGCGCCGGCAGGTCCAGGTCGACGAACTCGGTGGCGCCGTGCGGCGGCGGGGCCGAGGTGAAGTCGCCGGAGTGCACCGCGGCGCGCGGGCCGTGCACCAGGTGGGTGTAGTCGCAGAGGCCCGCGAAGCGCCACGCGTCGTCGTAGAGCGCGACCGAGAGGTCGAGGTCGACGCGCTGCGTCGGGCGCTGCATCCAGTGCAGGAAGAGCCGGACCGTGCGGCCGTCGGGCAGCCGCTGGACGCTGCCGCGCGGCACGGCGACCAGCGTCCGCGCGCTCGCCCGCTCGGCGAACGGCACCACCAGGTCGGCCAGGCCGTCGTCCAGTACCGCGAGGTCGAACCGCTCGTGCCGGGCCGCGCGGCGCAGCAGCTCGGCCTCGATCAGCGCGCAGACCGGCGCACCGAGCGCCGCCGGCACCTTGGTGCCCCAGTCGTCGCGGGCGTGCGCCAGCGTGACCCGACCGCGCGGGAAGTACAGCCGGCGCTCGCCGCGCACGCGCCGGGCGCGCAGCCGCCCGTACGCGCCGAGCAGCGGGCCGGGCGCGACCTTGCGCAGCGCGGCCGGCAGCGCCTCGGCGAGGGCGGCGGGCAGCGGCGCGCCCGGGTACCAGGTCTCGTGCACCCGGAGCAGGTGGTGCAGCCGGCGGACCAGCTCGCCGGGGCGGCGGGCGAGCAGCCGGACGGCGGCCGGGACGTCCCCGGCGGCCAGGGCCCGCTCGACCCCCGCGGCGAAGGTGACGGCGACCAGGCGGGTGTGGCCGCCGGGTGTCGTGCCGGCCGTCAGTGGCGCGGGGGCCTCGCGCAGTTCGGGGCCGAGGCCGTGCAGGTCGAGGTCGGTGCGCCGGAGCACGGCGAACGCCGCGGCCGCGTACGGGAAGCGGCGCCGGTGCTCGTAGGGGTGCAGCAGCTCGCCGGCGCGCAGCCAGGCCTGGCGGTGCCGGCCGAGGTCCTCGGCGAGGGTGCCGACCGGGAGCGCGTCGAGGACGGCCAGCAGCTCGCGGCGGAGCGGGCGGGGCAGATTGCGCAGCCGCAGGCCCTTGCCGGTGGCGGGCAGCAGGTCGGGCTCGGCGCCGGACCAGGCCCAGAGCAGCCGCAGCACGTCGGTGGCGGTGGTGAGGTGGGTGGCCAGCAGCGGGCGGGCGCTCTCCGGGTCGCGGCGCAGCAGGGCGGCGAGCACCGTGGCGCGGCTCTCCCGGACGGGGATCTCGGCGGGCAGCCAGGCGGCCGGGTCGGCGGGGGTGTGGTCCAGCAGCACGGCGAGGTCCGCCCGGTCCTGCGGGTTCAGCGGGGTGCGGCGCGCGAGCAGCGCGGCGGCCTCGGCGGCGGCGACGGCGGGCGCGTCGGTGCCCTCGGCCAGCCGCAGCGGGCGCAGCACGGCGTCCGCGCCGTGCTCGCGGGCGGCGTTGCGGACGGCCTTGGCCTCCAGCGGGAGGTGGCGCGGCTCGTCGAGCGCGGCGCCGCAGAGCGGGCAGTGCCCGAAGCCGGCGAGTTCGTCGTTGCAGTCTTCGCAGACCAGGTGGGCGCAGGGCGAGAGCGCGCCGATGCCGGACTCGGCCCCGGGGCCGTCGCAGCAGCAGCACGGCTGGTCGGGCCGGTTCAGCAGGAAGGCGCGGACGTGCGCCGAGTAGAGGCTGTGCGCGTGCCGGGGCACGCCGTCGGGGAAGCCGCGGAACAGCGGCCGGTGCCGGCGGTCGGCGCCGAGCGCACCGTCGATCCGGCGCAGCAGGGCGGTGCCGGTGTCGGCCAGCTCGGTCGGCCGCAGCCGGGCGAGCGCGGCGCGCAGCGGCCGGGTCAGCACGTGGCCGCGCTGCGCGAGGTCCGCCTCCAGCACCACCAGCCCCTGGGCGCTCCACGGTTCCGGCTCCCCCGGGTCGGCCCCGCCCCGGACCACCACGGCGCCGCGGCGCCGCAGCAGCAGCGCTTCGAGGGCGTCGTCGGGCGTGGTGGTGGTCGGCTTCTTCACTGGCGCTCCCCCGTGGATACGACGAAGCGGGGGCGGAGAGTGGGCGCACTCGGTTCATTTCAAAGGATGAGGAGAAGGAAGCACGCCGCGGAGCCGCCCCCGCGCCGCCCACCCTAGCGAGCCCGCCCGGGCGGCGCCGAACGAATTTCCGCCAGGCGCTCCCGCCCCCTTCCTACCGGCCAGTAGCTTCGCTACAGTGTCGGCACGCACACCGCCGGGCTTCGGGAGCCGCACCGGCGGGGTCGCCGGTCGGCGCGCATCGCGCGCGGGGCCGGGCGTGCGTCTTTCACCGGCCGGTGCCGCGGATCGCGGCGGGCCGGATTCTCTCCTCGTATCAGAGCCGCTTCCTTCACCTCGAGCGCCTGAGTACCACGGCACACCCGCAGCACGCCGGAGCGGACCGGCGGCTGCGCCGGTGGCCGCACCCGTCATCTCCCCAGCCCCGCGCGCGGACCCTCCTGCGGCGGCGCGTCCGTCTCGGCGCGCGCGGGCACCTTTGACAAGGAGTCAGGACAGATGGAGCGTCCCTTCCCCACAGTCGCCGTCGTCGGCCTCGGCACGATGGGTGCCGGTGTCGCGGTGGCGGTCGCGAAGAGCGGCCGCCGGGTGATCGGCATCGAGGCCAGCGAGGACTCCGCCGCCCGCGCGCTGGCCCGCATCGAGGAGGCGACCGCGCACGCGGTGGCCCGCGAGCGCCTCACCGCCGAGGAGCGCGGCGAGCTGCTCGCCCGGATCTCGGTCGGCCACGCGCTGGAGGCCGCCGCCGACGCGGACCTGGTGATCGAGGAGGTCCCCGAGCAGCTGGAGCTGAAGCGGGAGCTCTTCGCCGAGCTGGACCGGATCTGCCCGCCCGCAACGGTGCTGGCCACCGGCACCACCGCGCTGTCGGTGACCCGGATCGCCGCCGCCACCGCCCGCCCGGAGCGGGTGCTCGGACTGCACTTCTTCAACCCGGTGCACACCATGAAGCTGGTCGAGGTGGTCCGCACCGTGCTGACCGGCCCCCAGGTGGCCGAGGACGCCGCGGCGTTCGCCCGGGACCTCGGCAAGGAGCCGGTGGCCGCCGGCGACCGGGCCGGCTTCGTGGTGAACGGCCTGCTCTTCGCGTACCTGAACCAGGCCGCCTCGATGTACGAGTCGCGCTACGCCACCCGGGAGGACATCGACGCCGCGATGCGGCTCGGCTGCGGCCTGCCGATGGGCCCGCTCGCGCTGCTCGACCTGATCGGCGTGGACACCGCCCGGACCGTCCTGGAGGCGATGTACGAGCAGTCCAAGGACCGGCTGCACGCCCCCGCGCCGATCCTCGGCCAGCTGGTCGCCGCCGGCCTGCTCGGCCGCAAGTCCGGCCGCGGCTTCTACACCTACGAGGCCCCCGGCTCGTCCCGCATGGTCGACGCCGTCAGCGGGCCGGCCCGCCCGAAGGGCCCGGGCCGCGAGGTGAACCGGATCGGCGTCTGCGGCTCGGGCACCATGGCCACCGGCATCGTCGAGGTGTTCGCCAAGGCCGGCTACCCGGTGGTGCTGGCCGCCCGCAGCCAGGAGAAGGCGGAGAAGGCCAAGGCCCAGCTGGCGAAGTCGCTGGAGCGCTCGGTGAGCCGGGGCCGGCTGACCGAGGAGCAGCGGGACGCGGCGCTGGCCCTGGTCACGCCGGCCGGGCAGTACGCCGACCTGGCCGACGTCGACCTGGTGGTCGAGGCGGTCGCCGAGGACCTGGCGGTCAAGCGCGAGCTGTTCGCCGCCCTGGACAAGATCGTCAAGCCGGGCGCGGTGCTCGCCACCACCACCTCCTCGCTGCCGGTGATCAGCTGCGCCACCGCGACCTCGCGGCCGCAGGACGTGATCGGCATGCACTTCTTCAACCCGGCGCCGGCGATGAAGCTGGTCGAGGTGGTCTCCACCGTGCTGACCGCGCCGGACGTCACCGCGACCGTGCTGGACCTCACCGCGAAGGTGCGCAAGCACCCGGTGGAGTGCGGCGACCGGGCCGGGTTCATCGTCAACGCGCTGCTCTTCCCCTACCTGAACGACGCGGTGCGGATGCTGCAGGAGCACTACGCGACGGTGGACGACATCGACACCGCGATGAAGCTCGGCTGCGGCTACCCGATGGGTCCGTTCGAGCTGCTGGACGTGGTCGGCCTGGACGTCTCGCTGACCATCGAGCAGGTGCTGCACCAGGAGTTCCGCGAGCCGGGCCTGGCGGCCGCGCCGCTGCTGGAGCACCTGGTGGCGGCCGGCTGCCTCGGCCGGAAGACCGGCCGCGGCTTCCGCGACCACGCGCGCCGGTGACCACGCCCTCGCCGGGGTCGCCCGCCCCGGGCGGCCGCTCCGCCCCGGGCGCGGTGCCGTACGGGCCGCCGCGGGCCGCCTGGGGCCCGGGGGCGGCCGCCGCCAGGTGGCCGAGACCGGCCGTGACCGGCCCGGTCGCCCCGGTGCGCCGGGGAAGGCCCGCGGCACCTGCGCCGGGGACGTGTAGCGTTCCGGGCATGGATCGGGTTCAGTCAGCCACCCCGCAGCACTCCGCCGCACCGCGCGGCGCCGACCGGTCGGCCGGGCCCGGCCCCTCGGACGGGGGCCCGGGCAGCCGCCGGGCGGCCGCGCAGCGCCAGCAGATGCGCCAGGACCTGGCCACCGCCGCGATGGAGCTGTTCGCCTCGCAGGGCTACGAGGAGACCACGGTCGACCAGATCGCCGCGGCCGCCGGGGTGGCCCGGCGGACCTTCTTCCGGTACTTCCGGTCGAAGGAGGAGGCGATCTTCCCGGACCACGACGACACCCTGGTCCGGGTGGCCGACCTGCTGGCCAGCGCCGAGCCCGAGGAGCACCCGCTCGACGTGGTCTGCCGGGGCATCAAGGAGGTGCTGCGGATGTACGCCTCCACCCCGGCCGTCTCGGTCGCCCGGTACCAGCTGATCCGCCAGGTGCCGGCGCTGCGCGAGCGGGAGATCGCCGTGGTCGCTCGGTACGAGCGGCTGTTCACCCGGTACCTGCTCGGGCGGTTCGACACCGCCGAGGCGATCCCGCCGGGCTGGCAGCGCGGCGGCGAGGACGACTCGATGCTGGCCGAGGTGTCGGCGGCGGCAGTCGTCGCGGCCCACAACCACGTGCTGCGGCGCTGGCTGCGGGCCGGCGGCCGGGGCGACGTGGAGGCGCAGCTGGACCACTCCTTCGAGGTGATCCGGCGGACCTTCTGGGCCTCCGCCGAGCCGGGTGCCCGCCGGCGCGGATCCCTGGTGGCACCCGGTGCCAGTGTGGCGGAGTGGGAGGAAGGTGCCACAAGCGCACTGAGTGCCAGCCCCGGAGGTGAGGTCCTCATCACAGTGGCTCGCACCGACGCTCCGCTGGACGTGGTGGTGGACAGCATCAGGGCCGCACTGAGCGGCGCCAAGCAGGCCTGACCGGCGGCGTTTTCGCAGGTCGGAGCAGTTTCGAGGGCCCGTGCCGGAGTACCGGCACGGGCCCTTTCCGTGCCCGCGGACGGCCCCGCCGAGCCGCCTGCGATTCCCCGGAATTGATGACACCCGGTGTCTTTACGAGTGGCACAGGGTGCCACTACGTTGTTACCCACCAGTCGCGGCGCCGCGGCTCCCCACCTCGGCGCGCCGTCGTCCGGCGCTCCCACACCCCGGGAGCTGTGCTCGTCACACCTGGCCCACCAGCCACCCATCCACCACCCATCTCAGCGAAGCCGGTGTCCGCTCCCGGCTCCCCCAGACGCCCTGTGCCCCTCACACAGGTACGCCTTCGGAGGCAGCCATGCAGGAAATCCTCGACGCGATCCTCAGCAACGACGCCACGTCGGAGGACTTCGCCGCCATCACGCTCCCCGAGTCCTACCGGGCGGTCACGCTCCACAAGGACGAGGAGCAGATGTTCGCCGGCCTCGACAGCCGCGACAAGGACCCCCGCAAGTCCCTTCACCTCGACGAGGTGGCCCTGCCCGAGCTGGGCCCGGGCGAGGCCCTGGTCGCCGTGATGGCCAGCGCGGTGAACTACAACACCGTCTGGAGCTCGATCTACGAGCCGGTGTCCACCTTCGGCTTCCTGGAGCGCTACGGCCGGCTGTCCCCGCTG
Organism: Kitasatospora sp. NPDC090091; assembly: GCF_044747365.1. Lineage (NCBI taxonomy): Bacteria > Bacillati > Actinomycetota > Actinomycetes > Kitasatosporales > Streptomycetaceae > Kitasatospora > Kitasatospora sp. NPDC090091. The sequence continues at coordinate 254,560 of NZ_JBIVDY010000010.1, read as the reverse complement.
ACCAAGCGTCACGATCTGCCGTACCACGTCCTGGGCTCCGACCTCGCGGGCGTGGTGCTGCGCACCGGCGCCGGCGTCAACGCCTGGAAGCCGGGCGACGAGGTCGTCGCGCACTGCCTCTCCGTCGAGCTGGAGTCCCCGGACGGCCACAACGACACGATGATGGACCCGGAGCAGCGCATCTGGGGCTTCGAGACCAACTTCGGCGGCCTGGCCCAGATCGCGCTGGTGAAGACCAACCAGCTGCTGCCCAAGCCGAAGCACCTGACCTGGGAGGAGGCCGCCTCCCCCGGTCTGGTCAACTCCACCGCCTACCGCCAGCTGGTCTCGCAGAACGGCGCGGGCATGAAGCAGGGCGACAACGTGCTGATCTGGGGCGCCAGCGGCGGCCTCGGCTCGTACGCCACCCAGTACGCGCTCGCCGGCGGCGCCACCCCGATCTGCGTGGTCTCCAACGAGGCCAAGGCCGAGATCTGCCGCGCCATGGGCGCCGAGGCGATCATCGACCGCTCCGCCGAGGGCTACAAGTTCTGGAAGGACGAGCACACCCAGGACCCGCGCGAGTGGAAGCGCCTGGGCTCGAAGATCCGCGAGTTCACCGGCGGCGAGGACGTCGACATCGTCTTCGAGCACCCGGGCCGCGAGACCTTCGGCGCCTCGGTCTACGTCACCCGCAAGGGCGGCACCATCGTCACCTGCGCCTCCACCTCCGGCTACATGCACCAGTACGACAACCGCTACCTGTGGATGTCGCTCAAGCGCATCGTCGGCTCGCACTTCGCCAACTACCGCGAGGCGTTCGAGGCCAACCGCCTGGTCGCCAAGGGCAAGATCCACCCGACCCTGTCGAAGGTCTACTCCCTGGAGGAGACCGGCCAGGCCGCCCTCGACGTGCACCAGAACAAGCACCAGGGCAAGGTCGGCGTGCTCTGCCTGGCGCCGCAGGAGGGCCTGGGAGTGCGCGACGAGGAGTTCCGTGCCAAGCACATCGACGGCATCAACCGCTTCCGGAACGTGTGATGGCCGAGCAGAAGCGTGACCGCCCCTGGCTGATGCGCACCTACGCCGGGCACTCCACGGCGAAGGACTCCAACGCGCTCTACCGGCGGAACCTAGCCAAGGGCCAGACCGGCCTCTCCGTCGCCTTCGACCTGCCGACCCAGACCGGCTACGACTCCGACCACATCCTCGCCCGCGGCGAGGTCGGCCGGGTCGGCGTGCCGGTGGGCCACGTCGGCGACATGCGCGCGCTGTTCGACGGCATCCCGCTCGAACAGACCAACACCTCCATGACGATCAACGCCACCGCCATGTGGCTGCTGGCGCTCTACCAGGTGGTCGCCGAGGAGCAGGGCGCCGACATCGCCAAGCTCACCGGCACCACCCAGAACGACATCGTCAAGGAGTACCTCTCGCGCGGGACGCACGTCTTCCCGCCCGGGCCGTCGGTGCGCCTGATCACCGACATGATCGCCTACACGGTCGGCAACATCCCCAAGTGGAACCCGATCAACATCTGCAGCTACCACCTCCAGGAGGCCGGGGCCACCCCGGTCCAGGAGATCGCCTACGCGATGTGCACCGCCATCTCGGTGCTCGACGCGGTGCGCGACTCCGGCCAGGTGCCGGCCGAGCGGATGGGCGAGGTGGTCGCCCGCATCTCCTTCTTCGTCAACGCCGGCGTGCGGTTCGTCGAGGAGATGTGCAAGATGCGCGCCTTCGCCCAGCTGTGGGAGAAGGTCACGCTGGAGCGGTACGGCATCCAGGACCCGAAGCAGCGCCGGTTCCGCTACGGCGTCCAGGTCAACTCGCTGGGCCTGACCGAGGCGCAGCCGGAGAACAACGTCCAGCGCATCGTGCTGGAGATGCTCGCCGTCACCCTCTCCAAGGACGCCCGCGCCCGCGCCGTCCAGCTGCCCGCCTGGAACGAGGCGCTCGGGCTGCCCCGCCCGTGGGACCAGCAGTGGTCGCTGCGGATCCAGCAGGTGCTCGCCTACGAGTCGGACCTGCTGGAGTACGGCGACATCTTCAACGGCTCCGAGGTGATCGAGGCCAAGACCGCCGAGCTGCTGGCCGGCGCCGAGGCCGAGATCGCCAAGGTGCTGGAGATGGGCGCCAAGGCGGGCAACCGGGGCATCATCCCGGCCGTCGAGAACGGCTACCTCAAGTCCAACCTGGTCGCCTCGCACGCCGCCCGCCGGGCCCGGATCGAGTCCGGCGAGGACAAGATCGTCGGCGTCAACTGCTTCGACACCACCGAGGAGAGCCCGCTCACGGCCGACCTCGACACCGCGATCATGGTGGTCGACCCGGCCTCCGAGCAGTCCGTGCTGAGCGCGCTGGAGGCCTGGCGCGAGCAGCGCGACGAGGCCGCCGCCCAGCGGGCGCTGGCCGAGCTCAAGGAGATCGCCGCCACCGACACCAACCTGATGGCCGCGACGCTCGCCTGTGCCCGTGCCGGGGTCACCACCGGCGAGTGGGCCTTCGCCCTGCGCGAGGTCTTCGGCGAGTACCGCGCGCCCACCGGCGTCGGCGGCGCCCCGGTCGCGGTCGCGGCCGAGCCGGGCGGCGAACTGGCCGCGGTCCGCGCCGCGGTGGCCGCCACCGCCGAGGAGCTGGGCACCGGCAAGCTGCGTCTGCTGGTCGGCAAGCCCGGCCTGGACGGGCACTCCAACGGCGCCGAGCAGATCGCCGTCCGGGCCCGTGACGCCGGGTTCGAGGTGGTCTACCAGGGCATCCGGCTCACGCCCGAGCAGATCGTCTCCGCCGCCGTCGCGGAGGACGTGCACTGCGTGGGCCTGTCGATCCTCTCCGGCGCCCACTCCGAACTGGTTCCCGACGTTCTGCAGCGGCTGCGGCGGGCCGGGGTGGAGGATGTCCCGGTGATCGTGGGTGGCATCATCCCGGCAGCGGACGGCGAGGCCCTCAGGGCCGCCGGCGTCGCGGCCGTGTTCACCCCGAAGGACTTCGGCATCACGACCATCATCGGCCGGATCGTGGACGAGATCCGGCTCGCCAACAAGCTCCAGCCCTGGTCGCCCGCACCCGCGACCGCCAGCTGACCACTGGAAGGACCGAACCACCCTCATGACCGCTGTCAACCGCCTGCGCCCCCGCCGCTCCTGCCTCGCCGTACCGGGCTCCAACCCGCGCTTCCTGGAGAAGGCCCAGGGCCTCCCGGCCGACCAGGTCTTCCTCGACCTGGAGGACGCCTGCGCCCCGCTGGTCAAGGAGAGCGCCCGGCACCACATCGTCGACGCCCTGAACAACGGCGACTGGGGCAAGAAGACCAAGGTCGTCCGGGTCAACGACTGGACCACCCACTGGACCTACCGCGACGTGATCACGGTCGTCGAGGGCGCCGGCCCGAACCTCGACTGCATCATGCTGCCGAAGGTCCAGGACGCCGAGCAGGTGAAGGCGCTGGACCTGCTGCTCACCCAGATCGAGAAGACCATGGGCTTCGAGGTCGGCCGGATCGGCATCGAGGCACAGATCGAGAACGCCAAGGGCCTGATCAACGTCGACGCCATCGCGACGGCCTCGCCCCGGCTGGAGACCATCATCTTCGGCCCGGCCGACTTCATGGCCTCGATCAACATGAAGTCCCTGGTGGTCGGCGAGCAGCCGCCCGGCTACCCGGCCGACGCCTACCACTACATCCTGATGCGCATCCTGATGGCCGCCCGCGCCAACGACCTCCAGGCGATCGACGGCCCCTACCTGCAGATCCGCAACCAGGAGGGCTACCGCGAGGTGGCCGGCCGCTCCGCCGCCCTCGGCTTCGACGGCAAGTGGGTGCTCCACCCGGACCAGGTCGCCGCCGCGAACGAGCTCTTCTCGCCTGCGCAGGAGGACTACGACCACGCCGAGCTGATCCTCGACGCCTACGACTGGTGCACCTCCGAGGCCGGCGGCTTCAAGGGCTCGGCGATGCTCGGCGACGAGATGATCGACGAGGCCAGCCGCAAGATGGCCCTGGTCATCGCCGGCAAGGGCCGCGCCGCCGGCATGGAGCGCACCTCCAAGTTCGAGCCCCCGCAGGCCTGACCTCCCCAAGGAGCCTTGATCATGCAGTTCGGACGCACCTACGAAGAGTTCGAGGTCGGCGCGGTCTACAAGCACTGGCCCGGCAAGACGGTCACCGAGTACGACGACCACCTCTTCTGCCTGCTCACCATGAACCACCACCCGCTCCACATGGACACCAACTATGCGGAGAAGACGACGGACTTCGGCAAGAACGTCGTCGTCGGCAACTACATCTACTCGCTGCTGCTCGGCATGTCCGTCCCGGACGTCTCGGGCAAGGCGATCGCCAACCTGGAGATCGAGTCGCTGCGGCACGTCGCGCCGACCTTCCACGGCGACACCATCTACGGCGAGACCACGGTGCTCGACAAGTGGCCGTCCAAGTCCAAGGACGACCGCGGCATCGTCTACGTCGAGACCAAGGGGTACAAGCAGGACGGCACGGTCGTCTGCATCTTCCGCCGCAAGGTGATGGTGCCGACCGAGACCTACATCAAGGAGCGCGGCGGCGAGCAGCCCGGCCGCCCGACCCCCCTGGCCTGACCCCACCGACCCCGGAGGGGTAGGCCGCCGTCATCGGCCGATCCCCCACCCGGTACGGGGGCCCTGCTGCCGCAGCCACGCCGGCAGGGCCCCCGGCATTCCCCCCCCCGCTCTTCTCTCCTCCCCCACCCTCATTCCCCTTCGCCACAGGAGCCGCACGATGGGACGCCTCGCACAGACCGACGGCCTCACCGAGATCCAGCGGGACATCCTCGCCACTGTGCGGGATTTCGTCGACAAGGAGATCATCCCGGTCGCGACCGAGCTGGAGCACAAGGACGAGTACCCGACCGCCATCGTCGAGGGGATGAAGCAGCTCGGCCTGTTCGGCCTGACCATCCCCGAGGAGTACGGCGGCCTGGGCGAGTCGCTGCTCACCTACGCCCTGGTGGTGGAGGAGATTGCCCGCGGCTGGATGTCGGTCTCCGGCATCGTCAACACCCACTTCATCGTGGCGCACATGATCAACGCCCACGGCACCCAGGAGCAGAAGGACTACTTCCTGCCGAAGATGGCCGCCGGCGAGATCCGCGGCGCCTTCTCGATGTCCGAGCCCGGCCTCGGCTCCGACGTCGCTGCGATCAGCACCAAGGGCGTCAAGGACGGGGACTTCTACGTCCTCAACGGCCAGAAGATGTGGCTGACCAACGGCGGCACCTCCACCCTGGTCGCGGTGCTCTGCAAGACCGACGAGGGCGGCAACACCCCGTACCGGAACATGACCACCTTCCTGATCGAGAAGGAGGCCGGTTTCGGCCCGAACCCGAAGGTTCCGGGCCTGACCGTCCCCGGCAAGATCGAGAAGATGGGCTACAAGGGCGTCGACACCACCGAGCTGGTGCTGCAGGACGTCCGCATCCCGGCCGACCGCATCCTCGGCGGCGTCCCGGGCAAGGGCTTCTACCAGATGATGGACGGCGTCGAGGTCGGCCGCGTCAACGTCGCCGCCCGCGGCTGCGGCGTCGCCCGCCGCGCCTTCGAGCTGGGCATCTCCTACGCCCAGCAGCGCTCCACCTTCGGCAAGAAGATCGCCGAGCACCAGGCGATCCAGTTCAAGCTCGCCGAGATGGCCACCAAGGTCGAGGCCGCCCACCAGATGATGGTGATGGCCGCCCGCAAGAAGGACAGCGGCGAGCGCAACGACCTGGAGGCCGGCATGGCGAAGTACCTCGCCTCCGAGTACTGCAAGGAGGTCGTCGAGGACGCCTTCCGCATCCACGGCGGCTACGGCTTCTCCAAGGAGTACGAGATCGAGCGCCTCTACCGCGAGGCCCCGATGCTGCTGATCGGTGAAGGTACTGCGGAGATCCAGAAGATGATCGTCGGACGCCGGCTGCTGGAGGAGTACCGCATCGCGGAGTGATCCAGGCGATCCGCCGGGCCGCGCGGTGACGCGCGGCGCCGGCCGATCGACGGCCCGTGACGGCCGGTCGACGGGCGTGCGGGCCCGTCCCGGCACCGGCCGTGCCACCTGGGCCCCGGCCTGGTCCGCCTGGGGTCCGGCACGGCTCCCGAAGCGGCCGCAGGGCGTACAGCTGCTGTCACACGCCCTTGCGGCCGCTTCGGCGCACCCGCGGGCCGGATCCGACCCGCCGGCGGCACGCCGAAGGCACGCGACGGGTTCAGTCGGCGCGCCCGTTGAGACAAGTGTCACCAGCCGTGTCGGGAGCCTTGGGAACCGGACCGGGGCGAGCTACGGTCGTATACCAAGGAGGCGCAACGGCGCCTCGCGCAGGACACATGAACGAGCAGGCGGGTTGCCCACCCACCGTGTGCTCCCGATAGCATCCACCGGGACAGCAGCCGTCCCTCTCGTACCCGATCCCCGCGGTGGCCCCCGTCCAGCGGCCATGATCCCCCGCGACTAAGGTCTTCGATGCCCATCAGCCCGTCCCCTCACACCTCCGTCACGGACCGCGATGCCCTCGCCGCCCCGACGGCCGGTCGGCGACCCCGCGTGACCATCGCGCGCGGAGCCACCCCCTGGTTCGTCCCCACCCTCGCCACGGCCGCCGTGACCACCGCCCTCACCCGGCGCAGCGGCAAGTGGGCCCTGGCGGCGGTTCCGGCCTGCGCGCTCAGCGCGGGCATGCTGTGGTTCTTCCGCGACCCCGAGCGTGAGATCGGCACGGGCCGGGTGATCTCCCCCGCCGACGGCGTGGTGCAGAGCATCGACGCCTGGCCGGACGGCCGCACCCGGGTTGCGATCTTCATGAGCCCGCTCAACGTGCACGTCAACCGCGCGCCGCTGCCCGGCACCGTGACGTCCGTCGAGCACGTCGCGGGCGGCTTCGTGCCCGCGTTCAACAAGGACAGCGACCAGAACGAGCGGGTCGTCTGGCACTTCGACACCGAGCTCGGCGACATCGAGATGGTCCAGATCGCGGGGGCCGTGGCCCGCCGGATCGTGCCGTACGTGGACGCCGGAACCAAGGTCGAGCAGGGCGACCGGATCGGCCTGATCCGGTTCGGCTCCCGGGTCGACACCTACCTGCCGGCCGGCGTCGAGGTCGGCGTCGAGGTCGGCCAGAAGACCACAGCCGGGGTGACACGCCTTGACCGTGACTGATCCTGAGACGATCGTCGGCCTGGACGACGAGGAGACGGCCCTGCGCCGCCGCCGCTGGGCCCGCGACCGCGAGCTGCGCGCGCCGCGCTCGCCGCAGCACCTGTCCACCGCCGACTTCCTGACCCTGGGGAACGCCGTCTGCGGCTTCCTGGCGATCTACTCGATCACCACCGGGGTCCTGGTCCCGCACATCACCAACCCGGACGCCGCTCCGGACAAGCACAGCGCCGCCACCGCGGTGACGCTGCTGCTGATCGGCTCGATGTGCGACCTCTTCGACGGGCTGGTGGCGCGCAAGCTCCGCTCCTCCGCCCTCGGGGCCGAACTCGACAACCTGGCCGACCTGATCAGCTTCGGCATCGCGCCGGCCTACTTCGTCGCGGTCTGGGGCATGGTCTCGCCGGGCTCCAACAGCCGGCTCTCGGCGCTGATCGCGCTGACGGTGCTGCTCGCGGTGGTCCTGCGGCTCGCCCGCTTCTCCGCCGTGAAGATGCGGCCGGGGGTCTTCCAGGGCATGCCCTGCCCGATGGGCGCGATGACGGTGATCGCCATCGTGCTGCTCGACCCGCCGTTCCTGCCCGGTCTGCTCGCCATCTTCGGCGCCGCGTACCTGATGGTGAGCCGGATCGAGTACCCGAAGCCGCAGGGGCTGCTGGCCACCGCGACGCTCTGCTGGATCGTGCTCTCCATCGGCTGCCTGGCGGCCTGGGCCACCGGCGCCCCCGGCGGCGACAACCTGCTGCACATCGGCGCCTATGCGCAGATCACGCTGGCCGCGATGGCCCCGCTGCTGGTCATCCGGCGCAAGGTGGGCCAGAAGGTCGGGGACGTGCGGGCGCGCCGCGCGGAGTCCCGGATCGGCTGAGCCGGCCACGGTACGACGAAGGGCCCGGATCCATCGGATCCGGGCCCTTTCGCATGTCCCGGGGCGCCGGTGCCCCGCTGCGGCCCTCGTGGGCCCGCCGTGCCGCCGGGGAGCGGCCCGGGGCCCGAGGTCCGCTCAGGCGCCGCCGTGGTGGACGCTGAACGCCGAGCGGCGGGCGGCGCGCGCCACGCCCGGGTCCGGGTGGACACCGGAGACGGCGGTCAGCACCGAGGCGGCCCGGGGGTGCCCGGACTGCCGGGCGCGGGCGAAGAGCCGCACCGGGTCGCCGGCCGAGGCGCCCTCGACGTGGCCCACCAGCAGCTCGGTCTCGCCGTGGTCCAGGACGGCCGCGGCGGTGTCCACCCAGAGCCAGGCGGCGTCCTCCGCGCCCAGCACGTCGGCCGGGGAGACCCCCTCGTCCGACTGCTCGGCCAGCCAGAGCAGCGCGTACGGGCGCAGCGCCGGCGCGTCCACGGCGGCCCGGACGGCCTGCTCGGCGGTCGGGCCGGCCACCCGCAGCGCCTCGAAGGCGAGGCCGCGGACCAGCGCGTCGTCGCCCTGCGCGGCGTCCAGCAGCTCGGCCACCGCCCGGTCGGCCGGGCGGGCGGCCACCCAGGCGCGGAACTCGGCGCGGGCCGGGCCCGGCGAGTAGTCGGCACAGGCGTTCAGGAGTTCGAGGGCGCTCTGCTCGATGTGCCCGGCGGCGGTCTGGGCGACCGTGCAGATCTCCTCCAGCTTGGCCCGCACGGCCCAGTGCCCGAGCGGGGAGAGCTCGGCGGCGTCGTCCTTGCGGACCACCGCGCCGACGGCGGCCAGGCCGTCCAGCATCCAGTCCAGGACGGCGGCGACGTCGCCGGGCGCGGCCGGGGTGTCGATCTGCGGCTCGCGGCAGGTGCCGCGGACCGCCGAGACCGCGGAGGCGGCGTGCGGGACGGGCGACAGCGACAGCGCGGCGGTGCCGCCGGCCACCCGGCGCTCGTCCAGGCCGCGGCGCAGCAGCTCCAGCAGCTCGCTGTCGGCGACCGGGCCGGCCACCAGGTGCAGGAAGGAGAGCAGCTGCGGCGCCTGGTCGACGGCCTGCCCGGCCAGCACCGCGAAGACGCCGCGCAGGGCGGCCGGCGGTACCGGGGCGAGCAGCGTCCAGGCGTCGAATAGCGCCGACCAGCCGCGGACCACGGCCTCGTCGTCGTGCTCCCAGGCGTGCAGGCGCCAGCCGGGGGCGGCGCCGCCGTCCCGGGCCTCCACCAGGCCGACCAGGAGCGCCTGGCCCCAGGCCTTGGCGGCGGCGCCGACCGTCATGGCCAGGGCGCGGCCGGCGGCGCGGGCGTCGTCCGGGAGCAGCTCGCCGCGCTTGTCGACCTCGGAGAGCTCGCCCGCCCAGCGGGCGATGCGGACGGCGTCGACCAGCATCCGGCGGGCCAGCGGGGCGAGCTCGGCGGGGGCGGGGAAGCCTTCCGGCACCGGGACCCGGCCTCGGCCCGGTGCGGGTGCGGGCCCTCGCCTGCGGGGTACGCCGGGACCGCCCGGCCTGGCGCCGGCGGGGCGGTGGGCCGTGCCGGGCAGACGGGTCACCGTCGCACCGGAACCGATCGTCGGCGGGAGCGGGGCATCACGGTCGCGCGGGTTCCGAGACGTCACGTCGAGCAGTCTTCCCCTTGTACCGGCCATCTGTCACATCCGGTTCCCCTCCGGTGCCGGCGCACGGCGGCAAGGGGTCCACAAGATCGGGCAACAGGCCCCAAACCGCCTGGCCGAAACTGTGTGACGTGGCCACGCCATCCTGACCTCCCGGGTGCGACCGGGGAGGTGGGAGGGGGCGGACAGCCCTCCCGCGGCGTCAGAGCAGCGGGGTCAGCCAGCGGCGCAGCAGCTCCTCGTAGGCGTCCGGGTCGGCGTTCCAGAGCGCCGCGTGCTCACCGCCCGGGACCGCCTGGAGGCTGACCACGTCCGGGCGCAGGGCCGCCAGGCGGGCGGCGGCCTTCCAGGGGGCGATCCGGTCGTCCGGGCTCTGCAGGACGAGGGTCGGCGCCCGCAGGTCGGTGCCGTCCGCGATCCGGGCGAAGCCCGCCAGGTCCACGCCGGTGCGGCCCTCGGCGGCCAGCGCGCCGAGGTCGGCGGCGGCGCCGCGGAAGCCGGCCCGGGCGGCGCCCCGGCGGGCGGAGGCGGGCAGGTCGAGCACCGGCGAGTCCAGCACCAGGCCGGCGACCGAGGAGGCCCAGGCGGACCGGGCGGCCATCTGCAGGGCGATGGTGGCCCCGACCGACCAGCCGTAGAGGACGATCCGGGCGGCGCCGTTGTCCAGCGCGAGCCGGACGGCCGCCTCGACGTCCCGCCACTCCGTCTCGCCGAAGTGGCCGAGGCCGTCCGGGGAGGCGGGCGCACCGGCGTCGCCGCGGTAGGTGACGACGAGGGCCGGCAGGGCGAGCCGGTCCAGGACCGGCAGCACCGGGAGGACCTGCTGCCGGTCCGCCTCCGGGCTGTGCACCAGGACGACCCAGGTGCCGCGCTTGCCGTCCAGGTACCAGGCCGGGAGGGCGCCCAGCTCGCCCTCGGCGGCGGTCTCGCCGTACGCCAGGCCGAGCGCCCCGATCGGGTCGCCCAGGTGCACCCGGGGGGTGAAGCGGACCTCGGTGCCGGCGGTCAGCGTGCCCCGGTCGGCGCGGACCAGGCGGCGGGTGACGCCCCGGTCGTCCCGGTGCAGGATCTCGTCGACGACCGCGTGCCCGCCGCCGGCCCACTCGACGCCCCAGCGGCCGGGCCGGGCGCTGTCGGGGCCCGGGGTGAAGGTGACCCGGCCGGCGCCGAGGGCCTGCACCAGGACGGGGCCGGTGGGCGCCTCGCGGGCGGCCGTCGGACGGACCATCCGCTCCGACGCCCGGCGGCCGATCACCAGCACGGCGACCCCGGTTCCGACGGCGGCGGCCGCCACGACGGCCGCGGTTCCCCAACGCATATCGCTCCCCGCTCTGTCGGTCGCGGACTGGGCACTCTGTGCGCACCAGTCCACTCGCGGGGGAGGCGGCCGGCCACCGGACGCGGCCGTCCGGGTCACGCCGGGGCGGCCGGCGGGCCCGGGGCGGGCGGCCGGGCCCCCGGGCGGGCGGCCGGGCGCCGGGGGGCAGGGCCCGGCCGTCACACCGGGATGTCGGGCTGCCGCCGCGCGAGCAGCTCCCAGAACCGCTCGCCGGCCGGCCGGTCCCGGGTGACGGCGGGCCCGGCCGCCGGGGCCGGCGAGCCCCAGCTGCCGGCGCCCCAGTGCGAGGAGACCTGGTACTCGCTCTGCAGCGCCGTCAGCACGGCGGCGAGGTCCTCCTCGTGCACCGGCACGATCCGGCCGATCGCACGGACGTGCGCCTGCCAGCGCCCGTCCACGCACTGCTTCAGCCGCTGGTCCAGCTCCTCCCGACGGCCCGTCACCGCGACCAGCTCGCGCAGCCGCAGCCCGAGCACCTGGGCGAGCGCGTGGGTCTGCGCCTCGTCGCCGTCCCAGCGGTCGGCCGCCTCGGCCTGCTGGTAGTGCCGCAGCGGGACGCCGATCCGGCGGGCCGCGGCCTCCTGGTTGAGCTCCCGGGCCACCCGGAAGTCCCGCAGCCGGGCCGGGTGGGCGCCCATCAGCTGGGCGGGCGGGCACCAGAGCGCCCGGGCGAGGGCGATGAACTCCTCCTCGGTCGGGCGCAGCCCGCCGCTCTCCCAGCCGAGCACATGGGCGGGCAGCAGCCGGATCCCGTGCGCGGCCATTCCCTCGGCGACCTGCTCGGGGGTCAGGCCGAGGCCGGCGCGGTGCGCACGGGCGGCCGCCGGGGAGAAGGGCACCGGCGGCAGGGCGGGTGGCTGTCTGCGTCGCATGCGCCGACCGTAGGGGTTTGGTCCATCGGCGCCCCAGCCGCCGAACGCACGAAGCGGGCCTGGAGGTACCTCCAGGCGGATGGACGATCCCACAGCCTGTCATGCCCCTGCGGCAGTCATGATCGGAGATAGCGACGTGGTCGGGAACGGTGAAAACGGGGGTGCGGCGGCGTGAGGCCGTGTGACCAACCCCTCCGCGACCTTGGTTGACTCGCGGTTCGGCCGCGTGATGGGATCCTTCAGCCAATACGGAGGCATGCAGAGGAAGCCGGTGCGAGTCCGGCGCGGTCCCGCCACTGTCACCGGGGAGCACGTCCGACAAAGCCCTCCTTGCCCGCCGACGGGCAGGAGCGGCCCACCGGCAGGCCGTCAGAAGCCGCTGGAAGGCGCGGCCGTGCGTTCGACCCGGAAGCCAGGAGACTCTCGCCCCCGGTACGTCGATCCAGGGCGCGGACCCTGAGTGAGGACACGCACGCGATGCAGGCTGCCCAGCCCCACCGAGACCTCCGCTGCCTGCCGTGCGCCCGCTGACCCGCGCCGCCGCCTTCGCCCTGGGCGCCGTCGCCGGCAGCCTCGCCGACGCCCGGTTCGCCGACCCGCGCCGCGGCCACCCGGTGGCGCTCTTCGGCAGCGCGGCCGGCCGCCTGGAACGCCGGATCTGGCGCGACGACCGCGCCGTCGGCGCCGCCTACACCGCACTCTGCGTGGGCACCGTCACGGCCGGCGCGCTGGCCGCCGAGCGCCTGCTGGGCCGGCGCCTGCCCGGGCGGGCCGCGCTGGCCGCCGCCGCCACCTGGACGGTGCTCGGCGGCACCTCGCTCACCCGGGAGGCCCGGACCATCGGCCGCTCGCTCGCCGCGGGCGACCTGACGGCGGCCCGGGCCCGGCTGCCGCACCTGTGCGGGCGCGACCCGAGCGCGCTGGACGAGCAGCAGGTGGCCCGCGCCGTGGTCGAGTCGGTCGCCGAGAACACCGCCGACGCCGTGGTGAACGCGCTGGTCTGGGGCGCCGTCGCGGGCACGCCCGGGCTGCTCGCCTTCCGCGCCGTCAACACCCTGGACGCGATGGTCGGCCACCGCTCGCCGCGGCACACCCGCTTCGGCTGGGCCTCGGCCCGGCTGGACGACGTGGCGGGCTGGCCGGGCGCCCGGCTGACCGCGCTGCTCACGGTGGCCGCCGCGCCCGAACCCCGGACCGCCTGGCGGGTCTGGCGCCGGGACGGCTCCGCGCACCCCAGCCCCAACGCGGGCCAGGCCGAGGCGGCCTTCGCCGGCGCCATCGGCGTCCGCCTGGGAGGCACGCTCCATTACGGCGACCGGGTCGAGCACCGGCCGGTCCTCGGTGCGGAGCTGCGGCCGGTCGGGGTGGACGACATCGAACGGGCCTGTCAGCTCTCCCGGCGGGTGGGCGCGCTGGCCCTGGGTACGACGGTCGCGGGGCACCTGCTGCTCCGGGCGGTCCTGGGCAGGAGGGGAAGGGCATGAGCAACGCGCTGCTGGTCGCCGGGACGACCTCGGACGCGGGCAAGAGCGTGGTCACCGCGGGCATCTGCCGCTGGCTGGCCCGGCAGGGCGTCAGTGTCGCGCCGTTCAAGGCGCAGAACATGTCGCTGAACTCGTTCGTCACCGCCGACGGCGCCGAGATCGGCCGGGCCCAGGCGATGCAGGCGCAGGCGGCCCGGGTCGAGCCCGAGGCGGCGATGAACCCGGTGCTGCTCAAGCCCGGCGCGGACGGCCGCAGCCAGGTGGTGCTGCTGGGCCGGCCGGTCGCCGAGGTCGGCGCGCTGGACTACCGCGAGCGCAAGCCCGTCCTGCTGGAGCGGGCCCTGGAGTGCCTGGCCGACCTGCGCCGCCGCTACGACGTGGTGGTCTGCGAGGGCGCCGGCTCGCCGGCCGAGATCAACCTGCGGGACCGGGACATCGCCAACATGGGCCTGGCCACCGCCGCCGGGCTGCCGGTCGTCGTGGTCGGGGACATCGACCGCGGCGGCGTGTTCGCGGCGATGTACGGGACGCTGGCGCTGCTCTCCGCGGAGGACCAGCGCCACGTGGCCGGCTGGTTCGTCAACAAGTTCCGCGGCGACGCACGGCTGCTCGCCCCCGGGCTGGAGATGCTGCGCGAGCTGACCGGCCGTCCGGTGCTGGGCACCCTGCCGATGCTGTCCGGGCTCTGGCTGGACGCCGAGGACTCGCTCGACCTCACCACCGTGGTGGACCGCACCGAGGGCCGCGGGCCGGTGGGCCGGGACGTGCTCCGGGTGGCCGTGGTGCGCTTCCCCCGGCTCTCCAACTTCACCGACGTGGACGCGCTGGCCCAGGAGCCGGGCGTGCTGGTCCGCTGGGCCACCCGCCCGGAGGAGCTGGCCGACGCCGACCTGGTGGTGCTGCCCGGCACCCGGGCCACCGTCGCCGACCTGGCCTGGCTGCGCGAGCGCGGGCTGGAATCGGCCCTCCGGGCGCGGGCCGCGGCCGGACAGCCGGTGCTCGGCGTCTGCGGCGGCTACCAGATGCTCGCGCGCGAGATCGTGGACGGCGTCGAGTCCCGGGCCGGCGCGGTGGACGGGCTCGGCCTGCTGCCGACGCACGTCCGGTTCGGCGCCGAGAAGGTGCTCGGCCGGCCGGTCGGCGAGGCCTACGGGCAGCGGGTCGAGGGGTACGAGATCCACCACGGCGTGGTGACCGTCGAAGGCGGCACGCCCTTCCTGGACGGCTGCCGGGTGGACGCGGTCTGGGGCACCACCTGGCACGGCGCGCTGGAGAACGACGGCTTCCGGCGCGCCCTGCTGGGCGAGGTGGCCGCCGCCGCCGGCCGGGACTTCGTCGCAGCCCCGGACACCTCCTTCGCCGCCGCCCGCGAGGCCCGGCTCGACCGGCTGGGCGACCTGATCGAGGAACACGCGGACACCGACGCACTGTGGAAGCTGATCGAGGGCGGGGTGCCGGCCGCGGGCGCGCTGCCGTTCCTGCCGCCCGGGGCCCCCTTGGAGAATCATGAGTGACGTCCGCTACCCGTTCACCGCGATCGTCGGCATGGCCGACCTGCGGCTCGGGCTGCTGCTCAACGCCGTCTCCCCGGCCGTCGGCGGGGTGCTGGTGCGCGGCGAGAAGGGCACCGCCAAGTCGACCATGGTGCGCGCGCTGGCCGGCCTGCTGCCGTCCATCGCCACCGTCGACGGCTGCCGCTTCGCCTGCGACCCGGCCGCGCCGGACCCGCAGTGCCCGGACGGCGCGCACGACGGCGCACCCGCGTCGGCGCGCGCGGCCCGGCTGGTCGAACTGCCGGTCGGCGTCTCCGAGGACCGGATCGTCGGCTCGCTGGACCTGGAGCGGGCGCTCGCCGAGGGCGTCAAGGCGTACGAGCCGGGGCTGCTCGCCCAGGCCCACCGCGGCGTGCTCTACATCGACGAGGTCAACCTGCTCCAGGACCACGTGGTGGACCTGCTGCTGGACGCCGCCGCGATGGGCCGCTCCTACGTCGAGCGCGAGGGCGTCTCGGTGCGGCACGCCGCGCGGTTCCTGCTGGTCGGCACGATGAACCCGGAGGAGGGCGAGCTGCGGCCGCAGCTGCTCGACCGGTTCGGCCTGACCGTGGAGATCGCGGCCACCCGGGAGCCGGCCGAGCGGGCCGAGGTGGTCCGCCGCCGGCTCGGCTACGACGCCGACCCGGCGGGCTTCGCCGCGCGGTTCGCGCCGGACGAGCGGGAGCTCGCCGAACGGATCACCGCGGCCCGGAAGCTGCTGCCCGAGGTCGAGCTGACCGACCGGGCGCTGCGTCAGATCACCGCGGTCTGCGCCGCGTTCGAGGTGGACGGGCTGCGCGCGGACATCGTCATGGCTCGCACCGCCGTCGCGCTGGCCGCCTGGGCGGGGCGCACCGAGGTGCTGGAGGAGGACGTCCGCAAGGCCGCACAGCTGGCGCTGCCGCACCGGCGCCGGCGCAACCCCTTCGACGCGCCCGGCCTGGACGAGGAGCAGCTGGACCGGACACTGGCGGAGCACGCCGGACCGGAGGAGCCCGAGGAGCCGGCGGCGGAGGACCCTCGGCCGGAGGGCCCCGCCGACGGCGGGCCCGGGGACGACGGCCCCGAGCCGGACGGCGACGGCCCGGACGGCGGTCCGGACGGCGGCGGGGGCGGCGCCCCCGAACCGGCCGGCCCGCCCGCCCCGACCGGCACCGACGCACCTGCGCCGGGGCCCGAGGAGGCCCCGCAGCAGCCGGTGCCCGTCCAGCCGCCCGCGCCCGGACGGGAGGCCGCCCCGGTGGCGGCCGGCGAGCCGTACCGGACCAGGCTGTTCAAGGTGGACGGCACCGGGCGGGGCGCCCAGGGCCGCCGCTCCCCTGCCGAGACCGACGGCGGCCACACCATCCGGGCCCGGCGCCCGCAGGGCCGGCTGGCCCGGCTGCACCTGAGCGCCACCCTGCAGGCCGCCGCGCCGCACCAGGTGGCGCGCGGGCGGACCTCGCGCGCGCTGGTGCTGGCCAAGGACGACTTCCGCGAGCAGGTCCGCCAGGGCCGGGAGTCCAACCTGGTGCTGTTCGTGGTGGACGCTTCGGGCTCGATGGCGGCCCGGCAGCGGATGACCGCCGTCAAGGGCGCGGTGCTGTCGCTGCTGATGGACGCCTACCAGCGCCGCGACAAGATCGGCATGATCACCTTCCGCGGGGCGGGCGCCGAGCTGGCCCTGCCCCCCACCTCCTCCGTCGAGGTCGGCGCGGCCCGCCTGGAGTCGCTGCCCACCGGCGGCCGGACCCCGCTGGCGGCCGGGCTGCTGCGGGCGCACGAGGTGCTGCGGGTCGAGCGGATGCGCGACCCGCACCGGCGGCCGCTGCTGGTCGTGGTGACCGACGGCCGGGCCACCGGCGACCGGGACGCGGTGGCCCGGTCGCACCGGGCGGCCGGGCTGCTGGCCGCCCAGGGCGTGACCGGCGTGGTGCTGGACTGCGAGGCCGGCCCGGTCCGGCTCGGCCTGGCCCGAACCCTGGCGGCGCGGCTCGGCGCCTCCGCCGTGACCCTGGACGAACTGCGCGCCGAGGGCGTCGCCTCGCTCGTCCGCGAGAACCGTGCCACTCCCCTGCGAAAGGCGGCCTGATCCCCATGCCCAAGGGCGTTCCCGAGAGCGTTCCCGACGACGGCCTGACCACCCGCCAGCGCCGCACCCAGCCGATCACCGCCGTGCACACCGGCCCCGGCAAGGGCAAGTCCACGGCCGCGTTCGGCATGGCGCTGCGGGCCTGGAACCAGGGCTGGCCGGTCGGGGTGTTCCAGTTCGTGAAGTCCGCCAAGTGGAAGGTCGGCGAGGAGAACGCGCTGCGCGTGCTCGGCGCCTCCGGCGAGGGCGGCACCGTCGACTGGCACAAGATGGGCTCCGGCTGGTCCTGGATCCAGCGCTCCTCCGAGATGGAGATGGACAGCGAGGCGGCGGCCAAGGAGGGCTGGGAGCAGGTCAAGCGCGACCTCGCGGCCGAGACCTACCGCTTCTACGTGCTGGACGAGTTCACCTACCCGATGCACTGGGGCTGGGTCGACCCGGAGGAGGTGGTCGCCGTGCTGCGGGACCGCCCCGGCAGCCAGCACGTCGTCATCACCGGCCGGTACGCGCCCGAGCCGCTGACCGCCTTCGCCGACCTCGTCACCGAGATGACCAAGGTCAAGCACCCGATGGACGCCGGCCGCAAGGGCCAGCGCGGCATCGAGTGGTAGCCCCGGGAGACCCCTGCACGTGAACATCCCCCGCCTCGTCGTCGCCGCGCCGTCCTCCGGCTCCGGCAAGACCACCGTCGCCACCGGCCTGATCGCCGCGCTCGCCGCGCGCGGGCTGGCGGTCTCGCCGCACAAGGTCGGCCCGGACTACATCGACCCGGGCTACCACGCCCTGGCCGCCGGGCGGCCGGGCCGCAACCTGGACGCGTTCATGTGCGGGCCGGAGCGGATCGCGCCGCTCTTCCTGCACGGCGCGGCCGGGGCGGACGTAGCGGTGGTCGAGGGCGTGATGGGGCTGTTCGACGGCGCGTCCGGCCGGGGCGAGCTGGCCTCCACCGCGCACGTCGCCAAGCTGCTGCGGGCGCCCGTGGTGCTGGTGGTGGACGCCTCCTCGCAGTCCCGCTCGGTGGCCGCGCTGGTGCACGGCTTCGCCTCCTGGGACCCGGAGGTCCGGCTCGCCGGGGTGATCCTCAACCGGGTCGCCTCCGACCGGCACGAGCTGCTGCTGCGCGAGGCCCTGGAGGAGGGCTCCGGGGTGCCGGTGCTGGGCGCGGTGCGGCGCTCGACCGCCGTCGCCACACCGTCGCGTCACCTCGGCCTGATCCCGGCCGTGGAGCGCTCGGCGGAGGCGCTGCGGGCGGTCGCCGACATGGGCGAGCTGGTGGCCGCCTCGGTGGACCTCGACGCGGTGCTGGCGCTGGCCCGGACCGCTCCCCCGCTGGACGCCGAGCCGTGGGACCCGGCGCGCGAGGTCGCCCCGGTGGCCGGCGCGCCGCGGATCGCGATGGCCGGCGGCGCCGCGTTCTCGTTCTCCTACGCGGAGAACGCCGAGCTGCTCACCGCCGCCGGCGCCGAGGTCGTGCCGTTCGACCCGCTGCACGCCGACGGGCTGCCCGAAGGCACGGCCGGCCTGGTGATCGGCGGGGGCTTCCCCGAGCTGTACGTCCGGGAACTCAGCGCGAACGCCCGACTGCGGAAGGCGATCGGCGAGTTCGCCGCGGCGGGCGGGCCGATCGCCGCGGAGTGCGCCGGACTGCTCTACCTCGGGCGGGAGTTGGACGGTCTGCCGATGTGCGGGGTGGTGGAGACCACGGCCCGGATGACCGAGCGGCTGACCCTCGGGTACCGGGAGGCCGTGGCGCTGCACGACTCGCCGCTGGCGCCGGCCGGCACCCGGCTGCGCGGGCACGAGTTCCACCGCACGGTCTGCGAGCCGGCGGCCGGGGAACGGCCCGCGTGGGGCTGGCGGCTGCCGACGGGCCCGCGCACCGAGGGGTTCGCGGTCAGCGCGGGGGCGGGCGCAGCGGGTGCGGGCGGCAGCACGGGCCCGGGCACGGGCGGGGCGAACGTTCACGCTTCGTATCTGCACCTGCACTGGGCGGGATCACCACAGCTCGCCGCCACGTTCGCGGCGGCCGCGGCGGCCCATCGCGCGGGCTGAGCCGAACCGACGGCCCCTCGGGTCTGGTGCCGCCCCCGTCCGGGCGTCAGAATGGGGACAGAAAACCGCATATCGCCCCAATCGCAACCGGTACCGGCCAGACCCGACCGCCTCCGGCGAGCCGACCGATTGCCGGCGACCGCCCACTCGGCGGGGTCGCCGAAGCCGCCCCCGCGGGGTGGACAGGCTCAGGGAGCCGTCACGATGCGTATCGACTTAACCCCGCTGCATCACCACCCCACCGACCACCGCCACGCCTGCCCGGTGCCGCTGGCACCCAAGGCGTTCGCCCAACTCCGTGCCCGCTACCAGGACCTCGTCGAGAGCCGGCGGCTGCCGGAGGACGTCTCCTTCGAGCAGTACTACTACGTCTGGCGCTCCCGGCGGCGCGGCGAGAACGTCATCGGCCTCGACGACGGCGCCGTCCGGCCCGGCCCCAGCACCGGGGCCCAGCTGATCACCCGACCGACCAAGCGGCTGAAGGACGAGGTCCGCACCCTGGTGCTGCTGGTGGACTTCCCCGACCTGCCGCACGGCCCCGACCACACCGTCGGGCACTTCGAGCAGATGCTGTTCAGCACCGACACCTTCGCCACCGGCTCGATGCGCGACTTCTACCGCCTGGTCAGCGGCTTCGACCCGACCCACCCGGCGAACGGCGGCATCGACGTGGTCGGCGAGGTGCACGGCTGGTTCCGGCTGCCGCACCCGCTCTCCTTCTACGCCGACGACCAGTCCGGCATGGGCAACCCGCCGCGGAACTCCCAGGGCATGGCCGCCGACGCCCTGGCGCTCGCCAAGCAGGAGGGCATCGACTTCACCGGGTTCGACGCCCTCGGCGAGCACCTCGTCACCGCCCTGTTCATCGTCCACGCAGGCTCCGGCGCCGAGCAGTCCGGACAGCCGGGCGACCTCTGGAGCCTCAAGTGGAACCCGCCCGACGTGAACGGCGTGGAGGTCGGCCCCAAGCTGCGGGTGCAGACCTTCCTGACCGTCCCGGAGGACTGCGCGGTCGGCGTCTGCGCCCACGAGTGGGGCCACCTCGCCGCCCGCTGGGCCGACTTCTACGACACCGGGCGCCTGGAGGCGACGACCTCCAACGGCCTCGGCAACTACTGCCTGATGGCGGCCGGCTCCTGGGGCAACGAGGGGATCACACCGGTCTTCCCGAACGGCATGCTCCGGATGTTCCACGGCTGGACCGTGCCGCAGGAGGTCGTCAGCACCACCCGCGGCATCGTGCTGCGGCCGGTCGCCGAGGGCGGCGACCTGCTCTTCGTCCGCAACCCGCAGCGGATGAAGGAGAGCCAGTACATCGTCGTCGAGTACCGCCGGAAGTCCGGCCAGGACCGCTTCCTGCCCGACCAGGGCATCGCCGCCTACGTGGTGGACGAGGCCATCGACAACGTCAACGACGAACACCACCTCGCCATCGAGCTGCTGCAGGCCGACGGCCGGCGCGACCTGGCGAAGATCTTCGGCACCGGCAACCGCGGTGACAACACCGACCTCTACCCCTCGCTCGGCAACACCAGCATCGGCCAGAACACCGTCCCCGCACTCAACGAGCCGGACGGCACCTGGAGCGGCGTCACCCTCGACATCGCCGGATCGTCGGGCGCCGAACAGATGGAGGTGGACGTGACCATCGCCTGACGCGCACCGCCTCCTGACGCGGCCTCAACGGGGCACACGCCGGGCGTCGACCGGCCGTCGGGCCCTGCCCGCGCCCTTCGCCCGTACGCCGCCCCCGGGCGGCAGCACGCTGCGCCGTCCGGGGCGGCATGCGGGTGAACGGCGTGGGCGGGTGTTCGGCGGGCGGGTGCGGCGCGGTATGCCTGGCCGGGTCGACCGACCGTCAGAGCGGTCGGGGTACCGCCCGGAAGGTGGGTTCATGAGATCGAGAGCGATTGCCCGAGGCCTGCGTGCCGTGGCCGCCGTCGTCACCGCGACGGCGGCCACCGTCATGAGTGGCGGGACGGCGGGTGCGGCCCCCGTCCAGGACGCCGGGCTCAGCCCGGACATCCTGGCGATCATGAACAAGCCGGCCTACGAGCACGCGCAGTGGGGCCTACTGGAGATCGACGACACGACGGGCGAGGTGATCCACTCGCTCTACCCGAACCAGTTCTTCATCCCCGGTTCGACGGCCAAGCTGGTCAGCGTCTCCAGCACCTGGCACACCCTCGGCGGCGACCACCGGTTCACCACGCCCGTGCAGGCCCTCGGCACCCGCAGCGGCCCGGTCCTGGACGGTTCGCTGGTCCTGGTCGCGCAGGGCGACCTCACCATGGGCGGCCGCACCAAGCCGGACGGGACCGTCGACTTCACCCCGATCGACCACACCTACGCCAACGACCTCCCCGGGGCGACGCTGACGCCCGAGAACCCGCTCGCCGGCCTGAACGAGATCGCCGGTCAGGTGCGCGCCGCCGGCATCACCGAGGTCCACGGGGACGTCGCGATCGACCCCCGGCTCTTCACGTCCTTCTCCGAGCTGGACCCGAGCCCCACCCCGCTGATCATCAACGACAACCTCATCGACCTGCTGACCACCCCCACCGCCCCCGGCCAACCGGCGGAGCTCAGCTGGCGGCCGCAGGTCGCGCCGTACCAGGTGGAGTCGACCGTGCGGACGGTCGCCGCCGGCGGCACCACCGACCTCGTCGTCACCGCCTCGCCGGACGGCACCCGCATCACCGTCTCCGGCACCATCGCGGCCGACGCGCAGCCCACCCTGAGGGTCTCCCACATCCAGGACCCGAACGCCTTCGGCCGCACCGCGCTGATCGAGGCGCTCGCCCGGGCCGGCGTCACCGTCACCGCCCCGCCGACCGGGCCCAACCCGGTCGGTGACCTGCCGCCCTCCTACGACGGCACCGAGCGCGTCGCCGCGTACGTCTCCCCCGTCTACGAGCAGTACGCCCGGCTGATCCTGAAGGTGAGCCACAACCTCGGGGCCAATCTGGGGATCTGCCTGATGGCCGTCGCGGCCGGCAGCCACGAGTGCGCGGACGGCTTCGGCGGCATCAACGCGTTCCTGCGGCAGGCCGGCATCGACCCGACCAAGGTGCAGCTGCTCGACGGCCGCGGCGGCAACCCGGTGGACCGGGTCACCCCCGACGTGGAGAACGAGATCCTGCACTACTGGCAGGGCACCCCGGACGCCGACCGGTTCCGCGAGGCGCTGCCGATCCTCGGCGTGGACGGCTCGCTGGCCTTCGCCTGCGACGGCTGCCCCACCTGCCCCGGCAAGGGCAAGGTGTGGGCCAAGCCCGGCTCGGTGGTCGGCCTCGACGCGGTCAACCAGCGGCTCGCCGTCGGCGCCGAGACCCTCGGCGGCTACCTGGCCGCCGGCCACGGCCGCCTCCACACCTTCTACCTGGCCGTCAACGGCGCTTCCACCCAGGACATCAACACCTTCTTCGACGTGGTCAACGACCTGAACCGGATCGCCGGCCTTCTCCAGGAGCAGGCCGAGGCCCGGCAGCACGGACCCGTCCACCACTGAACCGCCCGGCACCGACCCGCCCGGCACCCGATGAGGGCCCCGACCGTCCGACGGTCGGGGCCCTCACCCGTCCGGACAGGGCCCAGGCGGCCGCGAGGTCCTCGGCGGCCGGCCGGTCGGCGTACAGCTGGAGCGACCAGTCGCCGTCGTGGAGCACCGCCCGGCCGTCGCGCGGGGCGGCGGTCATCACCCGGTACTCGTCCCGGCCGAGCCGGACCCGGTGGATCGTCGTCCTCAGCTTCACTGCCCACCCCGTTCCGACGCGCACGGGAAGTCGGCCGGTCCGACTTCCCGCTCCGCCCCGTGCCGTGCCCGGTGCCGGGCCGTGCGGTTTCGGGGGCCACTGCAGGCGGCCGCGGAGGGTGCACCTCCGGCCGCCCAGGGCCTGGTGGCCCCGTCAGCCGCCGATGGCGCGGACGTAGATGTCGGCGGCGCCGGGGAGGCCGCTGGGGATGGTGGCGACGTAGATGCGGCGGCCCGGCACGAGGTGGACGGGGGCCGGCGTGGGCGTGGGGGTGGGAGTGGGGGTCGGGGTCGGGGTGGGCGTGGCGGTCGGGTCCGGGCTCGGCGAGGCGGTCGGGGAGGGGGACGGGGCCGGGGATTCGGGGTCGTCGGCGGAGCGCAGGCCGGACGGGGACGGGGCAGCGGCTTCGGTACCGTCCCCGTCCTCGGCGGCGGTCTCGTCCGACGGCTCCTCGTCGGGGCAGGGCGACGGCCCCGCCGGCTCCGGGGACGCGCCGTCGGTCGCGGTCGGCGAGGGCGCGACGGTCGGGGTCGGGGTCGGAGTCGCAGTCGCGGCCGGCGAGAGCCCGGCCGTCGGCGACGGCGACGGAGTGGCCGTCGCAGTGGCCTCCGGGGTGGCCGTCGGCGTCGGGGACGGCGAGGGCTGCGCCGGTTCGGCGTCGGTGAGCTCCTGGGCGGTGTCCGGCTCGTCGCCGCCCAGGGCCGCGGTCAGGTCGGTCGGCAGCGGGGCCGTCGGCCCGGGGGCCGGGAGGCCGTAGGTGCGCAGGAAGTCGCCGACACCGACGTCCTGGCCGCCGGCCAGCCGGTAGTGCAGGTAGGCGACCGGCGCCCCGTCCGCGAGGTGGGTGTACACCGCGCCCACCGGGACGTAGTAGCGGCCCGCGCCCGGGTGCTGGGAGGGGTGGAGCCCGGCCAGCAGCTCGGCGCGGTCCCGGTCGGTCTCGACCGCGCCGCGCCCCAGCGTCAGGGCGTTGACGCCCCGGACGGCGAGGGCCGCCAGGGCCGCGACGGAGAGCACCAGCCCGATGGCGACCGTCCGCCGCAGGACCGGGCGCCCGTGCAGGGCCGGCCAGGAGTCGCTGGACATGCGTTCGGGCGACAGCCCGCCGTCGGGCCCTCGTTGCGTCACTGTTCCTGCTCCCCCGGTCCGTCGACGCGTCGTGGCGCCGCCGCCACTCGTCGTGCTCGACTCGTAGTGTCGACGTGGACACTACGCTCGAAGTTCCGAGTGGGACCAACCGGCCCTATCAGCCCGGATATGCCGGGGCCACGGCGGCTTCGAGCAGCCGTACGGCCGCGCCGCCGCCGTCCGCCGGGACGGTCCACAGGTCGGCGCCGAAGTCGCCCGGGAGGGCGTAGAGCAGGGTGGCGCCGTCCGACCAGAGCACCTGGTCGTCGATGTTGCGCTGCTCGGCGGTGGCGGTCTCGGTCATGGTGGCGAGGTCGAGCACGTAGAGCCGCCAGGGCGCGTCCGGGGAGGCGTCGGCGACCCGCTTCTTGTACGCGATCCGCGTCCCGTCCGGGGAGAGCGAGGGGCACTCGACGTTCTCGTGGAGCGTGGTGAGGGTGCGGGCGGCGAGGTCGCCGCGGACGAGGTGGGTGCGGCCCCCGGTGGCGACGGTGGCGTAGAAGGTGTTGTCGTCGGCGAAGGTGACGCCCCAGACGTTGACGTCCGGCGCCCGGTACGGCTTGCCGTCCTTGATCAGGTCGAAGTCCTCCAGGTTGTCCCGGAGGTTCCAGTCGCGGACGTCGACGATCGAGGTGCGGGTGGAGAAGTCGGTGCCCGCGTAGGAGTCGCCGCTGACGAAGACCGTCCACGCCGCGAGGTGGCCGGACGGCGAGACCCGGGAGCGGGTCGGAATCCCGGCGGCCGGGAAGGAGCGCAGCTCGTGCAGCCGGTCGTCGAGCACCACCGCGCGGTAGCTGTCCTGCAGCGCGCCGCGCTCGGCCTGGAGGCAGATCCCGGTACCGCCGGCCGTGTGGAAGCGCAGGCACTGGACGCCGGAGGCGGTCCGCGGCCCGTCCGGGTGGTCGGCGGCGACGGTGGCCAGCTCGTCCCGGTGCGGGCCCCAGGCCATGTTCCGGAAGACCAGCGTGCCGGCCTGGCCGGGCTTGAGGGAGACCGTGCCGCGGGTGACCACCGGGCCGCCGGGCTGCGCCCGGTCGCGCTCGGCGGAGCGGTCGGCGGCGTACAGCACCGCGCCGGTGCCGACCGAGCCGAGCAGCAGCACGGCGAGCAGCAGGATCAGCACCCGGGTGCGGTTCCGGAGGGACGTGGTCACGAGGGCACCTCGGGGTCGGTCGTACGGTCGGTCGTGCGGTCGGTCGTCGTGGGGTCGTGCACGGGGACGGCGGCGGGTTCACGGAACACCACGGCGGCCCCGGCCACGCAGACCGCCAGTGCGACGGCCGAGCAGGCCAGCGCCGAGGTGCCGCCGACGGCGCTCCACAGCGCGCCGAACACCAGCGAGCAGGCGAACCGGGCGAGCGCCTGCCCGGTGCCGACCAGGGCCAGCCCGGCGCCGCGCCGCTCGGCCGGGACGGCGTCGGCCGCGGCGGCCGCCAGCACCCCGTCGGTCGCGGCGTAGAACGCGCCGTGCAGCACCAGCACGCAGACCGCCACCGGCAGCCCGCTCAGCGGCGAGAGCAGCAGCCCGTACGCCAGCAGCAGCACGCCGTGGCCGGCCAGGAAGAGCCGGCGGCGGCCGACCCGGTCGGCCAGGGCGCCGAGCGGCACGGCGAGCAGCAGGAAGGCGCCGGCGGTGCCGAGCGGCAGCAGCGGGAAGAGGTCGGTGGCGAGGCCGAGCCGGCGCTGCACGAGGAGGAAGAGGAAGGAGTCGCTGACGGTGGTCAGGCCGAGCAGGACGGCGCAGAGGGTCAGCCGGCGCAGTTCGGGCAGGCGCAGCAGGGCGAGGCCGTCGCGCAGCCGCGGGCGCCCGGCGGCCGGGGGCGCGTCCGCGGCGGGGGTGAGGCGGTTCGGCACGAACAGCAGCAGGAGCAGCACGCCGAGCACCGCCACACAGGCGCTGACGGCGAACACCGCGTCGTAGCCGTGCCGGTCGCCGCCGTCGGCGAGCAGCGGGCCCCCGGCCAGCCGGAGCACCAGGAAGGCGGCGAGCGGGCCGAGCAGCGCACCGGCCGTGTCCATCGCCCGGTGCACGCCGAACGCCCGCCCGCGGTGGGCGGGTTCGGTGGCGAGCGAGATCATCGCGTCCCGCGGGGCGGTGCGCAGGCCCTTGCCGGTGCGGTCGGCGGCCAGCACGGCGCCGATCAGCGGCACGGTGTGGACGAGCAGCAGCAGCGGCTTGCAGAGGGCCGACAGGCCGTACCCGAACGCGGCGACCGCCTTGTGCCGGGGCGCGCCGTCGCGGCCGGGCCGGTCGGCGAGGTGTCCGCCGGCCAGCCGGACCAGGGCGCTGAAGCCGTTCTGGATGCCGTCCAGCAGGCCGAAGCCGAGCGGGGAGAGGCCGAGCCCGGTGAGCAGGTAGAGCGGCAGCACCGCGCTGACCATCTCGGAGGAGACGTCGGTCACCAGGCTGACGGCGCCCAGCACCACCACGGTGCCGGGCACGGCGGCGGCCGCCCGCCGCCCCGGCTGCGGAGCCGGGGCGACGGGGGCCTTGGAGCTGCGGGATTCCGCGACGTACACGGGCGTCAGTTCCAGATGCCGGTGATGGTGGCGGCGGTGTTGGCGTTGCCCGCGTGGGTGGTCAGACCGGAGAGGTCCTCCAGCGTGCGCAGCACGTTGTAGTGGTTGTAGGTGGTGGAGCTGGAGGAGCCCGGGGTGACGTGGGCGCCGTAGAAGAGGGTGGGGATGCGGTTGCCGGAGAGGCGGTTGTCCTCGTCGAAGGTGAGCACGAGCATGCTGTTGTTGTTCTTGGCCCAGGCGGCGTAGGCACCGAGCTTGTTCTTGACCCAGGTGTCGCCGGTGGAGACCGAGCAGTCGTGCATGTCGTTGCAGAGGTCCGGGATGACGAAGGAGACCTTCGGCAGCTGGGTGTAGTCGGTCGGGAACTGGTTGAAGGTGTACGCGGTGCTGGTGGGCACGTTGCTGAAGCCGAACCACGGGTTGTGCTTCTGCGCGTACTTGCCGCTGGAGCAGGCGGTGGAGCCCTGGCTCGGCAGGCCCTCGTTGTAGCTGCCCCAGGTCTTGCCGGCGGCGATCAGCTCGGAGGCCAGGTTGGGGGCGCCGATCGAGCCGACCTTCACGCAGCTGTCGTCCGTGCGGCCCTGGTTGGAGCCGGAGAACAGCTGGTAGTAGTTGGGCTCGCTGGGGTGGGTGAGCCCGTAGGACTGGGTGAGGTTGGCACCGCCGGCCTTGAGGGTGTTGTTGATGTACGGCGCGCTGGAGCTGCCGATGAGCTGCGAGTAGGCGTGGTTCTCCAGGACGACGACCACGATGTGGTCGGGCGCCGGGAGGGTGGCGGCCTGGGCGGCGGTGCCGGTGACGGCCCAGAGGCCCAGCGAGCCGGCCGTCAGGGCGACTCCGGCGGCGAGGGCGGTCAGGGTGCGGCGGCGGGAGCGCTTCGGCGCGGCGGGGGCCACTGCGGGGGCCACTGCGGCGGCGTTCATGTCAACGGTGTCGGGAGTCTCGGGCATCGTTGTCCTCCGTGCATCGGGAACTGCTGGGGGCGGGACGAGGTGGCCCGGCGGCGGGGAGCGCCGGGTCTGGAGCGCCGAGAACAGTAGGAGCGGCACGGTGGCGCGTGCCCGGGGGGCGGGGTGAAGAACAGGCGAACAGCGGTCGGCGGCCGAGACTGGCGGCCCGTCGTAGGTCACAGCTGTCCCGATTGACCCCTCTGTCGTGGCCGTGGTGGGATTCCGGGGGCTCCGACCGCCCCGGTACGGGCCCCCGGGGGCCTCGGCCCTCCGGCGCGCCGACGGGTTTCGGCCGCCTCGGGTGGCCGTCGTCCGGCGCCGGCTGCCGCGGAGGTGTCGGGCGGGTGACGCGCAGGAGCAGGGACGTGAGCAGGGCGTGAGGGCGTGACGGCGTGAGGGGTTCGGACGGCGTTCCGGACGTGGACGAGCCGGGCGCCGGGGCGGGCCCCCGGCCGGGCGAGGCTGCGGGCCTCCGGCCGGGCGGGCTGGTGGTCGGCGTGGGCCTGCGGCCTTCGACCGCGCCGGCAGAGGTGCTCGGGCTGATCCGGCGGACGCTGGCCGAGGCCGGGCTGCCCGGCACGTCCGTGGTCCGGCTCGCCACCCTGGCCGGCAAGGCCGGACACCCCGCCGTCCGCCGGGCGGCCGCCGGGCTGGGGACGGACGTCGACGAGCACCCGGCCGAGGTGCTGGCAGGCGTCGCCGTCCCCCATCCGTCCGCCGCCGTCGCCGCCGCGGTCGGGTCGGTCAGCGTCGCCGAGGCGGCGGCGCTGGCGAGCGCGCCCGGTGGCGAACTCGTCGTCCCCAAGCGCAAATCGGCCGCCGCGACGGTGGCGGTCGTCCGGGTGCCGGGCGGCCCCGCCGACGCCCCGGCGTCCGGGCCGGCACGGCCCGACCCCCTGCCCGCGCACCCCGCACCCGCACCCGCACCCGCACCCGCACCCGCTGTAGGAGACCTCCCGTGACCCCCGCCTCCCCCACCGAGCCCGACCTGCGCCACCACGGGGACGCCGAGGTCCGCGCCGACGGGTCCGGCCTGGTCGACCTCGCCGTCAACGTCCGCACCGACACGCCCCCGCAGTGGCTGCGCGACCGGCTCGCGGCCACGCTCGGCGACCTCGCGGCCTACCCCGACGGGACGGCCGCGCGCGCCGCCGTCGCCGCCCGGCACGGGCGCCCGGCCGCGGAGGTCCTGCTCACCGCCGGCGCCGCGGAGGCGTTCGTCCTGCTGGCGCGTGTGCTGGCGGCGCGCCATGTCGCCGTGGTGCACCCGCAGTTCACCGAGCCCGAGGCGGCGCTGCGGGACGCCGGGCACGACGTGCACCGGGTGCTGCTCTCCCCGTCGGACGGCTTCCGCCTCGGCGCCGTGCCCGACGAGGCCGACCTCGTGGTGCTCGGCAACCCGACCAACCCGACCTCCGTCCTGCACCCGGCCGAGGCCGTCGCCGCCCTCGCCCGCCCCGGCCGCACGCTGGTGGTGGACGAGGCCTTCATGGACACCGTGCCGGGCGAGACCGAGTCCCTCGCCGCCGTCCGGGACCTGCCCGGCCAGGTGGTCGTGCTCCGCAGCCTCACCAAGACCTGGGGGCTGGCCGGCCTGCGGATCGGCTACGTGCTCGGCCCGGCCCCGCTGATCGCCGCGCTCGGCGCCGCCCAGCCGCTCTGGCCGGTCTCCACCCCCGCCCTGGCCGCCGCCGAGGCCTGCAGCACACCGGCCGCGCTCGCCGAGGCCGAGGCGGCGGCCCGGCTCCTGGCCGAGCACCGCGACCACCTGCTGAAGGGCCTCGCCGCCTTCCCGTCCGTCCGCGTGCACGGCGAGCCGGCCGCCTCGTTCGTGCTGATCGAGCTGCCGGACGCGGCCGCCGTCCGCACCCGGCTGCGCGAGCACGGCTTCGCCGTCCGCCGCGGGGACACCTTCCCCGGCCTGGGCGGGGACTGGCTCCGGATCGCCGTCCGGGACGAAGCGACGACCGACCGCTTCCTGGCCGCACTCGACACGGTCCTGGGCGGGGCGTCCGGCACGCCGGCTTCCTGAGCCGGCGGACAGGGCCTAGTCCAGGGAGGCCGCCCACGCTCCCAGCGTCGCGAAGTCGTCCTCCCGCAGGCCGACCCGCGGGTCGATCCGGAACGTGGCCGCATCGCCCGGGTGGTGGGCCGCGATCCACTCCGTGTCCTGCGGCCCCAACTCGTCGTCCACCCAGACGAACGGGCGCCCGGCCGCCCACGCGACCAGGCTGCGGGTCTTCCAGTGCAGGCCGTCCGGGTCCTCCCGGTGCAGCTCGGGCCAGTTGATCCAGGGCAGCCGGGGCAGGCCGAGCAACGGCCCGATCCAGGTGTTGGCCTCGTCCATCCATGTGGTGGCCCACACCAGTTCGAAGGGCAGGGAGAGCAGGTGGGGGCCGTGGTCGGGGTTGATCCAGAGCCGCAGCGGGCGCACGTGCTCGGCGGGTCGGCGCGGGAAGCGGGCCACCCAGGAGTCCGGCTTCACCCGGTGCGTGCGGTAGCCCTCCGGCCGGCGGTGGGGCTTGGCGGCGTACGGGTTCAGCGGTCCGTCGACATCGAGCAGGAGCAGCGGCTGCGTCATACCCGCGCATCATGGCGCGCAGGACGCCCCGCGGCCAGCCGATTTCACGCCCGTTCGGCACCGGCATCCCCCTGACGGACAGTCGGATCGGGGGCCTGTCTTGTGGATCAGGTCGGATCAGGCCGCGGCGTCTGGGTGCGTGCATCGCAAGGCGGAGGAGGGAGTCCATGCGGAGCATCGGCGACCGACGACAACGCGGCGAGGTGCGTGCCCAGGCGTCGCAGCCCCGGCCTGATCCACAAGACAGGCCCCTTGTCCGTAGCATGGCCGGAGGTGTGAACCTCTCTGGCACACTGTGCGACCGACGGGGGCCCGGTCCGGGCCGGGGCATGACATGGGGGCAGGGGCATGAGCAGCCGGGGTACCGTGCTGGGGGGCCGCTACACACTGACCGAGCGGATCGGCGGCGGGGGCATGGGCTCCGTCTGGCGCGCCGACGACCAGGTGCTGGCGCGCCGGGTCGCGGTGAAGATCCTGCATCCGGGCCTGGTCGAGGACGGCACCTTCGTCCAGCGCTTCCGGCGCGAGGCCCAGCTGCTCGCGGGACTCAAGCACCCCGGCATCGTGGACGTCCACGACTACGGCGAGAGCGGCCGGGACGGCGAGGAGCGGACCGCCTACATCGTCATGGAGCTGGTCGAAGGGCGGCCGCTGGACACGGTGCTCGCCGAGGGCGGGCCGATGGAGCCGGAGCGCGCGCTCGGGCTGCTCGCCACCGCGCTGGACGCCCTGGCCGCCGCCCACCGGCAGGACATCGTGCACCGCGACGTCAAGCCGTCCAACCTGATGCTGCGCCCGGACGGCCAGGTGACGGTGACCGACTTCGGCATCGCGCGGGCGGTCGCGAGCACCAAGCTCACCGCCTCCCACGCGGTGATCGGGACGGCCCTGTACATGGCCCCCGAGCAGGCCGAGGGGAAGTCCGTCACCCCGGCCTCGGACCTCTACTCGATCGGCGTCGTCGCCTACGAACTGCTCACCGGGAAGCCGCCGTTCGTCGGCGAGTCGGTGCTGGAGGTCGCGCTCAAGCACCTCCGCGAGCCGGTGCCGGAGCTGCCCGCGGCCTTCCCGGAGGCGGTGCGGGATCTGGTCTCCAGAGCGCTCGCAAAGCAGCCGGAGGAACGGTTCGCGGACGCCGCCGCGATGGCGGCCGCGGCGCGGGCCGCGATCGGCGCCGGGCCGGGGCCGGCGGCGGCCGGGGCGGCCGGTGGCGCGGGTGGCGCAGCCGCCGGCGGCGCAGCCTCAGCGGGCGGCGCGGCGAAGCCGGCGGCCGCCGAGGCCGATGCGCCCGCGGCCGGTGCGCCCGCGGCCAGTGCGCCCGCGCCCGACGCGGCCGCCGGCGAGGTCGGCCAGGTCAAGGACCGCGACGCGACCGAACCCGGCAACCGCCGCAGGCGGCACGGCTTCCTCGTCCCCGTCGTCCTCCCGGTCGTCATCACGGCGACCACCGCGACCGTCCTGCTGATCGACCGCGCGCCCTTCTCGTCCAACGCCGAGACGCCGAACGGGCAGCCGTCCGTCGTGGTCACCGCGCCCGCGACCACCGGCGCCACGCCGCCGGCCGGCTCCCCGAGCACCCTGCCCCCGAGCAGCCCGTCGCCCACCGAGACCCCGGCGCCGGAGGCGACCACCCCCGCTCCCGGGACGCAGCCCGTACCGGCCGCCGGCAACCAGCCGGGAACCGCCCAGAACCCGGGCGGCGGCGCCGTGGCCGGCGGGGCCGCCGGCGGTGGCGGCGCGGCCGCGGGCGGCCAGGGCACGCCCCCGCGCACCGGCGGAGCCGCCGGCGGTGGCGGGAACGGCGGCAGCGGGAGCGGTGGGAGCGGCAGCGCGACCGGTGGCGGAAGCGCCAACGGCAACGGCGGGGGCGTCGTCCCGCCGCCCGCCGCCACCCAGGCCCCGCCCGCCACCACCTCCGCGCCCCAGCCTCCGCCCGCCACCACGGCACCGCAGCAGCCGTCGGTGCCGGCCGGCTGCGGCGGCAGCAAGTGGGGCGCCATCGTCAGCGTGGCGTCCGGCCTCAAGCTCGGTCTCTCCAAGGACAGCCCGGTCGGCGGCCAGGCGGTGGTGATGGGCGGGACGACCGCCTACGGCTGGGTGCGCTCGGACCCGAACCCCGGCGGCTGGTACCAGATCTACCCGTGCAACCTGAGCGGCCCGGCCCTCGTCCAGGAGACGGACGGGCGGGTGTCCCTCTCCGGCGGCTTCAGCGTGCTGAACAACTGGACGGTGGCCGCCGCCTCCACGCCCGGCGCGTTCGCGCTCAAGGACTACATGGGGCAGAGCTGCCTGACCGACAACGGCGCCGGCAGGCAGGCCACCATGGTCACCTGCACCCCCGGCAACAAGTCCCAGGAGTTCCGCATCCCCTAGATCCAGTCGTGTCGGGCCGGGCGCCGGTCACGGCCGGCGCCAGAGGTGGCGGGCGGCGAGCAGCGGGAGGACGCCCTCGCCGAACCAGTAGGCCTCCTCCAGGTGCGGGATCCCGGAGAGGACGAACTCGTCGATGCCCAGCTCGTGGTACTCGGTGATCAGGTCGGCCACCTCGCGGTGGCTGCCCACCAGCGCCGTGCCCGCGCCGCCGCGCAGCAGGCCGATCCCCGCCCAGAGCCCCGGGTGGACCTCCAGGCGCTCGGCCGAACCGCCGTGCAGGGCAAGCATCCGGCGCTGCCCGACCGACTCGCTCTCGGCCAGCGCCCGCTGGGTCGCCCGGACCCGCGCCGGGTCCATCCCGGCGAGCAGCCGCTCGGTCTCCGCCCAGGCCTGGGCGGAGGTGTCCCGGGTGATCACGTGCAGCCGGATGCCGAACCGCACCACCCGCCCCCGGGCGGCGGCGAGTTCGCGCACCCGGGCGAGCTTCTCCCGGACCATCGCGGGCGGTTCGCCCCAGGTGAGGTAGACGTCGGCATGCCGGGCGGCGACCTCGCCGGCCGCCGGGGACGAACCGCCGAAGTAAACCGGCGGCACCGGATCCGGCAGCCGGGTCAACGCCGCCCGCTCGACCCGCAGATGGGCCCCGTCGTGGTCGACGGTCTCCCCCGCCCAGAGCCGCCGGGCGATGGCGAGGAACTCGTCGGTCCGGGCGTACCGCGCGTCCTTGTCCAGGAAGTCCCCGTAGGCCCGCTGCTCCGCCGACTCCCCGCCGGTCACCACGTTGAGCAGCAGCCGTCCGCCGGACTGCCGCTGGTACGTCGCGGCCATCTGGGCGGCCAGCGTCGGGCCGATCTGCCCCGGCCGGAAGGCCACCAGGTACTTCAGCCGCTCGGTGACCTGGGTGAGCATCGCGGTGGTCAGCCACGCGTCCTCGCACCACGCCCCGGTCGGCGTGAGCACTCCCTCGAAGCCCAACTGCTCGGCGCTGCGGGCGATCTGGCCCAGGTAGGCGATGCTCGGCGGCCGGTCCGAGCCGGCCGTGCCGGGGGTCGAGCCGTGGCCGCCGCCGACGATGTGGCGGCTGTCGCCGTTGGTGGGCAGGAACCAGTGGAAGGTCAGGGACATACGGGTGCGCTCCAGGTGCCGGGCGGTTGCGGGAGGGGACGGAACGGAGGGACGTCACCCGCGACAGCCGGCCGCGCACACCCGCACCAGGTCGACGTGGAGGCGTCGCACCAGGAGAACGCGGGCGGGAGCGGTCATGCGCGCCATTGTCCGCCGCCGCCCCGGCACCGATCAAGGGCGCCGAACGGCCGTCGGCCCTCCCCCGGGCGGGGAAGGGCCGACGGCCGTACGACGGAGGGGCGGATCAGACCTGGCCGGCCTTCTCCAGGGCCTCGCAGCAGGTGTTGATCAGCAGGCGGGTGACGACGTAGGGGTCGACGTTCGCGTTCGGGCGACGGTCCTCGATGTAGCCCTTCTGCTCCACCTCGACCTGCCACGGGATGCGGACCGAGGCACCGCGGTTGGAGACGCCGTAGCTGTAGACGTTCCACGGGGCGGTCTCGTGCTTGCCGGTCAGGCGGGACTGGATGTCGTCACCGTACTGGTTGACGTGCTCCAGGACGATCTCCTGGGAGGCGCCGAGCGACTCGCAGGCGGTGATGATGGCGTCGTAGCCCTCGCGCATCGCCTTGGTGGAGAAGTTGGTGTGCGCACCCGCGCCGTTCCAGTCGCCACGGGCCGGCTTGGCGTCGAGGGTGGCGTCGATGCCGAACTCCTCGGCGGTGCGGTAGAGCAGGTAGCGGGCGATCCACAGGTCGTCCGAGACGGTCAGCGCGTCGACCGGGCCGATCTGGAACTCCCACTGGCCGGGCATGACCTCGGCGTTGATGCCGCAGATGGCCAGGCCGGCGTCGATGCAGCGGTCCAGGTGCAGCTCGACGATCTCGCGGCCGAAGACCTCCTCGGCGCCGACACCGCAGTAGTAGCCGCCCTGCGGGGCCGGGTAGCCGCCCTCCGGGAAGCCGAGCGGGCGGGAGCCCTTGAAGAAGGTGTACTCCTGCTCGATGCCGAAGATCGACTCCTGGGCCGCGTACTTCTCGGCGACCTCGCGCAGCAGGGCGCGGGTGTTCGACTCGTGCGCGGTACCGTTCGTCTCCAGGACCTCGCAGAGGACCAGGATGTTGTCACCGCCGCGGATCGGGTCCTTGACGACCTTGACCGGCTCCAGCACCCGGTCCGACGCGTGGCCCTCGGCCTGGTTGGTGGAGGAACCGTCGAAGCCCCAGGTGGGGATCTTGTCCGCGTTGGCCAGGACCCGAGTCTTGGAACGGAGCTTGGCGGTCGGCTTGGTGCCGTCGATCCAGATGTACTCGGCCTTGATTGCCACGGCGGTGTACCTCGCAAACTGGGTGGTGGGTGCCCGCGTAGCGTTGCAAGCCGCCGTTTCCCGGTTGTTCCTCTCATGTAACGCGCACGTGAACCAACCGTCCGCATTGGCACGGTCACTGTGCGGGAGTGCCGATCGTGGCACTCCCGCACGTCGCGTCCCGCGGCTCAGTGCCGCCGGGCGTGCCCCGCGCGGCGGCGGGTGGCCCGCAGGGCGAGGCCTCCGGCGACGACCAGGCCCGCGGCCCCCGCGGCGAGCGGGACGGCGGCGGCGCTGCCTCCGGTGGCGGCGAGGCTTCCCCCGCCCGACGGGCTCCCGGTGGCGGTCCGCGCGGCCGGGGTGGTGGGTCCCGCCGTGGTGTCGACGGCGGGCTGGACGGCGGGGGCGCCGGTGGCGGGCGCGGTGCCGGCCGCCGAGGGAGTGGGCGCGGTGGTCGGCGAGGCCGGCCCGGTGGGCTTCTCGCAGCTCACCGAGGCGACGGTGATCTTCCCGGTGACCTTGGCGACGTTGAGGTTGAGCGGGTTGACCTCGATCTGCACCTCCAGCGCGGAGGCGGCGGCCGTGGTGGAGGTGGTGGTCCGCTTGGAGAACTCCACCGAGACGCCGCCGACCAGCGGCACGTCCACCTTGGTCGGCCCGTAGAGGCTGAGGGTGACCGGCTTGCCGAGCACGGTCAGCCGCGCGGGCGCGACGACGTCGGCGGCGGGCTGCCCGTCGACCGGGCAGGTGGCCGAGGCGCTGAGCGACTCCAGGCCGAGCAGCGTGGTCGCCGGCAGGCCGGGTGCGTGCACGTCGGCGTTGACCAGCTTGACGGAGGCCGAGGCGCCCGCGGCGTCGGCCTTCACCACGGACCGGCCGACGTCCGCCTTGACCAGGGTGACCGGCCCCTGCTGGTCGACGCCGTCGACCTTGGCCGTGAGCACCGCGCCGCCCCCGGTCTCCGGCTGGGCGGCCCCCGAGCGCTGCGCCGGGGTCTCGACCTTGTTGAGCGCGATGTTCACCGGCACGTCCACCGTCTTGTTCAACAGGCTGACGTCCAGGTCGAGTTCGGCGGTGACGGCGCGCGCCTTCCCGCCCTGCGCCGCGGGCGCCGCGGCCGGGGCGGCCGGGGCCTGCGACGGCCCGGCGGCGTGCGCGGACGGGACGGCTATCAGCGCCGACACCGCGGCGGTGGCGGCCGCGACGGCGGCGGCGGAACGGACGGACGACGACATGGCGGTACCCCCACGGGTGGTGATCTCGGTAGAGCGCGCCTCCTCCGACATCACCCGCAGGGCGGGGCAAGGGGCTGGCGCTCCGTACGACGAGCCGCCAGTCTTCTCGAACAGCCCGTCACATGAGCCACACGGAGCGTCATTTCACTCATTCGGGTGAGGTTGACGCCCGCCGCTGCCGAACCGCTGTTTCGGGCCGATCCGCCGCACCCGGCGCTACGGCAGCCGCCAGTCCACGGGCTGGGCACCCTGCCGAACCAGCAGGTCGTTGGCCCGGCTGAACGGCCGCGAGCCGAAGAAGCCGCCGTTCGCGGAGTACGGGCTCGGGTGCGCGGACTCGATCGCCGGCACATCGCCCAGCAGGGGGCGCAGATTGCGGGCGTCGCGCCCCCAGAGGATCGCCACCAGCGGGCCGCCGCGCGCCACCAGCGCCCGGATCGCCTGCTCGGTGACCTCCTCCCAGCCCTTGCCGCGGTGGGCGGCCGGCTTGCGCGGCGCGGTGGTCAGCGCGCGGTTGAGCAGCAGCACGCCCTGCTGCGTCCACGGGGTGAGGTCCCCGTTGGACGGCTGCGGCAGGCCGAGGTCGTTGCCGTACTCCTGGAAGATGTTGATCAGACTGGCCGGGATCGGCCGTACGTCCGGCGCGACCGAGAAGCTGAGCCCCACCGCGTGGCCGGGCGTCGGGTACGGGTCCTGGCCGACGATGAGCACCCGCACGTCGGCGAGCGGCTGCTGGAAGGCGCGCAGGACGTTCGGCCCGGACGGCAGGTAGGTGCGGCCGGCGGCCAGCTCGGCGCGGAGGAAGTCGCCCATGGCGGCCACCCGCCCGGCGACCGGTTCCAGCGCGGTGGCCCAACCGGGCTCGACGATCTCGTTCAGTGGACGCGGTGCCATGGCCGCCACCCTATCGGCCTACGCCGACAGGCCGTTCACCGGATGATCACCACGGGGGCACCACCACGACGGCACCACCACGGGGACACCGCCGGGCCCGAACCACCGCCGCGATCACGCCACCGGCCGCCCGCGCAGCACCACCAGCCGCGGGTCCGCGAGCACCCGGACGTCCGCCCGCGGGTCCTCGTCGTAGACCACGAAGTCGGCCGGCGCGCCCTCCTCCAGGCCCGGTCGCCCCAGCCACCGGCGCGCGCCCCAGCTGGCCGCCGAGAGCGCCTCGGCCGGCGTGAGCCCGGCCTTCACCAGCTCGGCCACCTCGTCCGCGACCAGGCCGTGCGCGAGCGAGCCGCCCGCGTCCGTCCCGACGAACACCGGGATGCCCGCCTCGTGCGCGGCGCCCACGGTGTCGTAGCGGCGCTCGTGCAGCCGGCGCATGTGGGCGGACCAGGCCGGGAACTTGGCCTCGCCACCGGCCGCCAGCTGCGGGAAGGTGGCGATGTTGACCAGGGTCGGGACGATCGCGACGCCGCGCTCGGCGAAGACCGGGATCAGCTCCTCGGTCAGCCCGGTGGCGTGCTCGATGCAGTCGATGCCGGCCGCCAGCAGGTCGGGCAGCGACTCGGCGGCGAAGCAGTGCGCGGTCACCCGCGCGCCCTCCTCGTGCGCCGCCGCGATCGCCTCGGCCAGCGCGTCGCCGGGCCAGCAGGCGGAGAGGTCGCCGCGGTCGCGGTCGATCCAGTCGCCGACCAGCTTCACCCAGCCGTCGCCGCGCCGGGCCTCGGCCCGGACGTAGGCGGCGAGGTCGCCCGGCTCGATCTCGTGCGCGTAGTTGCGGATGTAGCGGCGGGTGCGGGCGATGTGCCGGCCGGCCCGGATGATCCGGGGCAGGTCCTCGCGCTCGTCGATCCACCGGGTGTCGGCCGCCGAGCCGGCGTCGCGGATCAGCAGCGTGCCGGCGTCGCGGTCGGTGACCGCCTGCTTCTCGCTGGTGGCGGCGTCGACGGCGCCGTGCGCGTCGAGGCCGACGTGGCAGTGCGCGTCCACCAGGCCGGGCAGCACCCAGCCGGTCACGGTCCGCACGTCGCGCACCCCGGCCGGCCGGTCGAAGGCCACCCGCCCGTCCACCACCCAGAGTTCGTCCCGGACGTCCTCCGGACCGACCAGCACCCGACCCCGGACGTGCAGCACCGCACCATCGCTCATGGCCCGCACTCTACCGAGCGGCCGGTTCCCCGGGACCCCCGCAAGTGCGGCAGACTCATTCCCGCCCGAACGACCCACCTCCGAAAGGCCGGCGCGTGACCCCCTACCTCGACCTGCCCCCGCTCAGCGCCGCCGAGTTCGCGGCGATCGAGGACCAGGTGGCCGCCCTGCTGCACACCACCGCCGACGTCATCGTCACCCAGGGCGAGGCGCTGCTGCCGCTGGAGGCCGCGATCCGCGGCGCCGCGCACCCGGGCTCCACCGCGCTGAACATCGTCACCGGCCCCTACGGCCAGACCTTCGGCAACTGGCTGCGCTCCTGCGGGGCCGAGGTGGTCGACCTCGCGGTGCCGTTCGACAGCGCGGTCACCGCCGCCCAGGTCGAGGCGGCCCTGCGGGAGCACCCGGCGGTCGACTTCGTCTCCCTGGTCCACGCCGAGGCCGCCACCGGCAACACCAACCCGGTCGCCGAGGTCGCGGCCGTGGTCCGCGCGCACGGTGCGCTGCTGATGGTGGACGCCGTGGCCTCGGTGGCCGCCGAGCCGCTGCTCACCGACGCCTGGGGCATCGACCTGTGCGTGATCGGCGGGCAGAAGGCGATGGGCGGCCCGGCCGGCGTCTCCGCCGTCTCGGTCTCCGAGCGCGCCTGGGAGCGGATCGCCGCCAACCCGGCCGCACCGCGCCGCTCGTACCTGTCCCTGCTGGACTGGAAGGAGCGCTGGACGGACGCCGGTCGCACCGTGCTGCCGCACGCCCCGGCCCAGTTGGAGATGCTCGCGCTCGGCGCCTGCCTGGACCGGATCGGCGCCGACGGCCTGCCCGCCGTGATCGCCCGCCACCGCGCCGCCTCGGCCGCCACCCGGGCCGGTGTCCGCGCCCTCGGCACGCTCACCCCGTTCGTCCCCGAGGACGCCCACGCCGCCCCGGTCGCCACCACCCTGCGCACCCCGGCGGGCGTGGACGCCGGCGCCCTCGCCGCCGAGCTGCTCCGCCTCGACCGGCACTGCCCGTCCAGCCCGGCGGCGGGGCGCTGGCCACCGGGATGCTCCGGGTCAACCACTACGGCCCGGCGGCCGGCCGGGACACCGTGCGCGGCTTCCTCGCCGCCCTGGCCACGGCGACCGGCGCGGACGCCGCACCGGCCCTGGCGGCGGCCGACGCCGCCTGGTCCGCGGCCGCCACGGGTCAGAACAGCTAGGGCCCGGCAGCAGCGAGCGGCCCCCGTTCGCACGGGGGCCGCTCCGGGTCCGGCGGTCAGTGGCCGCCGGCCTCCACGACCTCGACGCCGCGGATGTTCCGTTCGATCTCCTCCGTCGGCAGGGCGACCGCCAGGGCCCAGTAGTAGACGACCAGGGAGAACACGACCACCACGAGGATGTCCCACCAGAGCGGCAGGTTGCCCTGGGCGCCCTCGCCGAAGGTGCCCTGCCAGGAGATCAGGCCCATGCCGATCAGGTAGGGCGGCAGCCACTGGCCCGCCTTGAAGTCCATCCGGGGCGCGTTCGGGACGCCCTTCGCCGTCGCGTACGCGGAGTACCCGCCGAGCAGGAGGTAGCCGATCAGGATCGCCAGGCCCAGCCGCCAGAGCGTGTCCCAGCCGGCCCAGAAGATGATCAGGCTCGCGACCGCGAAGGCGATCGGCGAGACGATCGTCCCGGCGGGCAGGTGGTACGACCGCTCCAGGGCCGGCAGCCGCTTGCGCAGCACGCCGAAGGCCAGCGGCGCACCGGCGTACATCAGCACGACGGCCGAGGTGATGAAGCCGACCAGCCGCTGCCAGCTCGGGAACGGCAGGAAGCAGAGCACGCCCGCGACCCACGCGATGATCAGGCCGAGCCAGGGCACCGAGCGCTTGTCGGTGAACTGCAGGGTCTGCGGGGCGTAGCCGTTGCGGCTCAGGCCGTAGGTGACCCGCGAGCTGGAGGTCATGTAGACGAGCCCGGTGCCGGCGGGCGAGATGATCGCATCGATGCGCAGGACGGTGGCCAGCCAGCCGAGGCCGATCAGCGTCGAGAGGCCGGCGAACGGCCCGCTGATGCCGGGGTAGTCGAGGGCGGCCCAGCCGCCCGCGAGGGTCTCCGGCGGCAGGGCGCCGATGAACACCACCTGGAGCAGGACGTAGATCAGCGTGCCGATCACCACCGAGCCGAGGACGGCCCGCGGGATGTCCCGGCGGGGGTTGCGGCTCTCGCCCGCCCACTGGATCGCCTGCTCGAAGCCGAGCAGGGCGAAGATCACCCCGCTGGAGCTGATCGCCGCGAGCACGCCCTTGGCGCCGACGGGCGCGAACCCGTGGACGCTGAAGTTGGAGCCGTGGAACTCCGTGAACCCGAAGACGAAGATGACCAGGACCGGGACGAGGACCTTCCACACGGTGGCCACGCTGTTGGTGTGCGCGAGGAGCCGGACGCCCAGGAAGTTGATCGCCACGAAGATGCCGAGCAGGGCGGCCGCGACGAAGAAGCCCCCGGTGGTGAGCGTCTGGTTCGCGTTCAGCAGGCCGTCCGCCCAGGTCCAGTGCTGGGCGTAGTTGATCATCGCCTGCACCTCGATCGGTGCGATGGTCGCCGCCTGCAGCCAGGTGAACCAGCCGAACGACATCCCCGCGAACCCGCCGAACGCGTAGTGCGGGTAGCGCGCCGTCCCGCCCGCCACCGGGAAGAGCCCGCCCAGCTCGGCGTGGACCAGCGCCAGCAGGATGATCGCCACCGCCCCGATCCCCCACGAGACGAGCGCCGCCGGGCCGGCCGCCACCGCCGCCTTCTCCGCTCCGAACAGCCACCCGGACCCGATGATCGCGCCGACCGAGGCCCAGAGCAGCCCGATCATCCCGACTTCTCGTTTGAGCCCGGTATGCCCCGAAGCAGCGGGGGTTTCAGTCGTGGGGTGAGCCATGCCCAGCCGCCTCTCAGATCAGGGAAATCCACCCCGACAGTGCCCCAGCACCCGCGCCTCCCCGCGCCGAAACGCGCCGCGACCCACCTCCCTCACCCGAACGGCCGCCCCATCCGGCCGGCGAAGCCGCCGGCCGGGCCACCTTCACCGGGGGTCACGGCTCCCGGCCGGCACCTCCCGGCACAGTTCCCCCGGCGTTCACCTGCGCGGCACGCAGAGCTCACCGAGGCCCGGCAGGCTCCAGCCAGCCGGTGAAGTTGGCTATACAACTTCACCGGAAGAGACGCCGCCCAGGAGGAGAACCGTGTCCGAGCTGCCGCCGTACTGGCTGCGCGACAACTGCCCGTGTGCCGAGTGCCGCGACCCGCGGAACGGGCAGAAGCTGTTCCAGATCAACGACCTGCCCGAGGACCTCTCGATCGCCGCGAGCACCGGGATCGACGGCAACCTGGAGGTGCTCTGGTCGGACGGGCACCGGTCGCGGTACCCGTTGGCCTGGCTGGACGCCGAGCGCGACGGGGACGGGCGGACGGAGGCCGACAAGCGGCTCTGGGTGGCGGCGGACTTCGCCCGCGGGATCCCGGAGGCCGAGTGGACCGAGTACCTCGGGAACCCCACCGAGCAGGCGGCCGTGCTCGGCGCCGTCCGGCGCAGCGGCTTCGCCGTGCTCCGCGGGGTGCCGGCGGTGGAGCGGCAGGTGCTCGCCGTCGCCGAGACCTTCGGGTTCGTCCGCGTCACCAACTACGGCGAGCTGTTCGACGTCCGGGTCGAGCCGGACCCGAACAACCTGGCCTTCACCAGCGTCGCCATCACCCCGCACACCGACAACCCGTACCGGGACCCGGTGCCCACCCTCCAGCTGCTGCACTGCCTGGAGAACTCGGCGACCGGCGGCGACTCCGGGCTGGTGGACGGCTTCCGGGCGGCCGCGATCCTGCGCGAGGAGACGCCGGAGGACTTCGCGGTGCTCACCCGCACCCCCGTCCCGTTCGTCTTCCGCGACCGCGGCACCGAGCTGCGCGCCGACCGGCCGCTGATCGACGTGGACGCGCTGGGCCGGATCCGCGAGGTGCGGTTCAACAACCGCTCGATCGGCACCCTGCGCGGCTCCGCCGCCGAGCTGGAGGCCTTCTACGCCGCCTACCGCCGCTTCGCCGCGATCACGCTCCGCCCCGAGCTGCAGCTGGAGTTCCGGCTCGACCGCGGCGACTGCCTGATCTTCGACAACACCCGCCTCCTGCACGCCCGGACGGCGTTCGAGCAGGACGGCGCGCGCCACCTCCAGGGCTGCTACGCCGACCTGGACGCGCTGGCCTCCACCCTCGCCGTGCTGGACCGCCGCAACGCCGCGCTGGACGCGATCGGCGAGCTGTTCGCGGGCGAGGGCGCCGGCGAGTACCTGGGCGAGGCGGTCACCATGGCCGAGCACATGCTGCAGGCCGGCGCGCTGGCCGTGGCCGCCGGGGCCGCCCCGCACCTGGTCGCGGCCGCGCTGCTGCACGACGTCGGCCACTTCCAGGGGGCCCTGCACGGGCGTGACCTGATGCAGGGGCAGGACAACCGGCACAGCGACACCGGCGCGCAGTGGCTGGCGCAGTGGTTCGGCCCGGAGGTCACCGAGCCGATCCGGCTGCACGTGGCCGCCAAGCGCTACCTGTGCGCGGTCGAGCCGGGCTACCGGGCGCGGCTCTCCGAGGCCTCCGAGTACACCCTGCAGGTGCAGGGCGGGCCGATGAACGAGGAGCAGGCCGCCGCGTTCGCCGCCCACCCGGGCGCCGAGGACGCGGTGGCGGTGCGCCGCTGGGACGAGCAGGCGAAGGACGCCGACGCCGCGACGC
Source organism: Kitasatospora sp. NPDC090091 (assembly GCF_044747365.1). NCBI lineage: Bacteria > Bacillati > Actinomycetota > Actinomycetes > Kitasatosporales > Streptomycetaceae > Kitasatospora > Kitasatospora sp. NPDC090091. The sequence continues at coordinate 211,817 of NZ_JBIVDY010000010.1, read as the reverse complement.
CGGGCTTCGAGCACTTCCGGCCGCTGCTCGCCGCCCTGATGGCGTGAGCCCCCGGAGCGGGAGGCCGCCCCGGCCCCGGCCCTGCGCCGGCCGGCGCCTCCCGCTCCGGCCGCCTGCTCCGTCTTCCCGCTCCGGACTGCCGCTCCGGCCGTCCCGCCGCTCCGGCCGGCTTGGCGCTCCGGCCGCTTCGGCCGGTCAGTCGCCTTCCCGGGCGTGGCGGGAGAGGGCCGAGGTGGCCAGCGAGTTGTGCACGCTGAAGGCCACCGTGCCAGGCAGGTAGCGGTCCTGGGACCACTCCACCGGGGTGCCGGTCGGGTCGGTGGTGCGGCGCCGCTCGCGCAGCAGCGGGCCGCCGCGGCGGCAGCCGAGCAGCCGGGCGTCCTCGGCGTTGGCCGCGACGATGTCGATGGTGTGGTCGGCGTCGGTGAAGAGGATGCCGTGCTCGCGCAGCACCTCGGTGTGCGAGACCACGTCCGGCGGCAGCTGGGCGACGATCTCGCCGACCCGGGGCGGGTAGATCGTCCGCTCGACCATCACCGGCGTGCCGGAGAGGGTGCGCAGACGGACCGTCACGTACACCTCGGAGCCCTGCTCCAGGCGCAGCTGCTCGCGCTCGGCGGCGTCGGCCGGCCGGCGCACCAGCGAGTCGAGGATGCCGCCGGGCTCCTCGCCCATCGAGTACGCCCAGTGCGTGAAGCTGAGCAGCTCGGAGAAGCTCTGCACCCGGGCGGTGCCCAGCACGACCCGGCGGGTGCCGCGGCGGGAGGTGACCAGCCCGTCCGAGCGCAGCACGGCCAGCGCCTGCCGGACGGTGCCGCGCGAGACGCCGTACTGCTCGGCGAGCGCGCCCTCCGCGGGCAGCCGGCCGGCCTCGCCGAACGCGCCGGTGGTGATCGCCTCGCGCAGGTCGGCGGCCACCTTGCGGTACAGCGCGCCGGAGCCGCGCTCCTGAGCGGCGGGGCGTTCGGGCTCCAGTGCCACGTCAGTCAATGTCCCTCCTGGGGCGGTGTCCTGCGCAGCCGTACCGGCGCGGACAGCCCGACCTTATCCCGCTGCGCCCTCGAAGCATCGCACTCGGCCGATCACTCACCGATGGCCTGATTCGACCGTTCCCACAGCCGACCCCGGTTCTGGGCCATCCGTTCACCTTCCCGTCACCGGACTCCGGCGTACTTACCCCCGTCGGACGAAGTTGGCTAGTCAACTCGGGATCTTCCGAACCGGCCTCCCCCGACCTCCAAGCCTCGAACTCCCCCTCGCAGTACGCCCCCGATCAGGAGACTGACCCGTGACCGTGCACCGTGCCCGCGCCGCCGCCTTCGCGGCCGTACTGACCGCCGCCGCACTCTCCCTCACCGCCTGCGGCTCCGCCGGTTCGTCCAGCGCGAAGTCGGGCGACGCCGCCAAGGCCGGCGCCAAGGACGCCAAGGAGGCGACCTCGGCCGCCGACTTCGGCGGGATGGACGCCCTGGTCGCCGCGGCCAAGAAGGAGGGCAAGCTGCACGTCATCACGCTGCCCAAGGACTGGGCCAACTACGGCAAGATCATGGACTCGTTCAAGGCCAAGTACGGCATCGAGATCGAGGACGAGAACCCGGACGGTTCCAGCCAGGACGAGATCAACGCGATCACCTCCCGCAAGGGCCAGGACCGCGCCCCCGACGTGGTCGACCTCGGCTCGGCCTTCGCCGTCCAGGCGGTCAAGGACGGCCTGCTCGCCCCCTACAAGGTCGCCACCTTCGACAAGGTCCCGGACACCATGAAGGACCCGAGCGGCGCCCGCGTCAACGACTACGGCGGCTACATCTCCATCGGCTGCGACGCCAAGAAGATCCCCAACTGCCCGAAGACCTTCGCCGACCTGCTCAAGCCCGAGTACAAGGGCCAGGTCGCCCTCAACGGCAACCCGACCAAGTCCGGCTCCGCCTTCGGCGGCGTCTACGCGGCCGCGCTCGCCAACGGCGGCTCGCTGGACAACATCCAGCCCGGCATCGACTTCTTCGGCAAGCTGAAGAGCTCGGGCAACTTCAACCCGGTCGAGTCCACCCCGGCCACCATCGAGAAGGGCGAGACCCCGATCTCGATCGACTGGTCCTACCTGAACGCCGGCTACACCGACGAGTTCAAGGACAAGGGCGTCGACTGGAAGGTCTCCGTCCCCGGCGACGGCAGCTACGCCCAGTTCTACAACCAGGGCATCAACAAGTGGGCCCCGCACCCGGCGGCCGCCCGCCTGTGGCAGGAGTACCTGTTCAGCGCCGAGGGCCAGAACCTCTTCCTGGGCGGCTACGCCACCCCGGCCACCTTCGACGCCCTGAAGAAGGACGGCACCCTCGACGCCGCGGCCGCCGCCAAGCTGCCGACCGTCGAGAAGCCGTTCACCACCTTCCCGACCCAGGACCAGATCACCGCGGCCAAGAAGGTCGTCACCGAGAACTGGACCAAGGCGATCGCTGGCTGACGATCCGTCAGCAACACTCGAACGGGCTGATCCCACACATGACCACGGCTCCCACCCCGGTGCCGACCACCCCCGCCGCCACCGACACCGGTGGCGGCGCGGGGGCGTCCGCCACCGCCACGACGACCACCCCCACCTCCCGCCGGCGCCCCCGCCGGCGCCTCGGCGGCGCCTCCTGGCTCGCCACCGTGCCGCTCTTCCTCTTCTTCGTGATCGGCTTCGGCCTGCCGGCCGTCGCGATCGTGATCGGCGCCTTCACCACCTCCACCGACGCGGAGGGCGGCGGCGGCCAGTTCACCCTCGACAACGTCACCGCGTCCGTCCAGGGCGCGTACTGGACGGCGATGGTCAGCAGCCTCAAGCTCTCCGCGCTGACCGCGCTGCTCGCCACCGTGATCGGCCTGCCGATCGCCCAGGCCGTGGTGACCTCCCGGCACACCTGGCTGCGCCAGGCCATGCTGACCGCCTCCGGCGTGCTCGCCAACTTCGGCGGCCTGCCGCTCGCCTTCGCGTTCGTCGCCACCCTCGGCAACGCCGGCGAGGTCACCAAGCTGCTGCACCTCACCGACCACGGCTGGACGCTCTACTCGTTCACCGGTCTGACGATCGTCTACCTGTACTTCCTGATCCCGCTGATGGTGCTCACCATCACCCCGGCCCTGGACGGCCTGCGGGTCCAGTGGCGCGAGGCCGCCCACAACAACCGGGCCACCACCGTGCAGTACTGGCGCCACGTCGCGCTGCCGATCCTGCTGCCCTCGCTGCTCGGCGGCTTCGTCCTGCTCTTCGGCAGCGCCTTCGCCGCGTACGCCACCGCCGCCGCCATGGTCGGCGCGACCGTCCCGCTGGTCAGCCGCTCGATCGCGGACGCGCTCTCCGGCAACGTCCTGGTCGGCCAGGGCAACCTCGCCCTCGCCCTCAGCCTCAACATGATCGTGGTGGCCGTCCTGGTGATGGCCGTCTACCTCCCCCTCCAGCGCCGGAGCGCCCGATGGCTCAGCTGACCCCCGCCCGCACCACGCCCCCGCGCCGCAAGGTGCGCTGGTGGCGCGGCGCCGTCCTGCTGCTCACCGGGATCTACTTCATCGTGCCGCTGGCCGCCGCCGGGTACTTCTCGATCGACGATCCGAAGGGCTTCTCCTTCGAGGCCTACACCGGCCTGCTGAGCGCCGAGGGCTTCCTGGACAGCCTCTGGCTCACCCTCGGCCTGGCCGTCGTCACCGTCGTGGTGCTGCTGCTCCTGCTGGTGCCGGCCCTGGTCGCGGTCCGGCTCGGCTCGCCCCGGCTGCGCCCGGTGATCGACGTGCTCTGCACCCTGCCGCTGGTCGTCCCGCCGGTCGCGCTGACCGCCGGCCTGATCGGCGTGCTCCGCTGGGGCCCGGACTACCTGATGGACACGCCGTTCTTCCAGACCTTCGTGTTCATCCAGGACCCGGACTTCCCGCTGGTCCTGGTCATCGCCTACGTGCTGATGTCGCTCCCGCTCGCCTACCGGGCGATCGACGCCGGTCTGCGCGCCGTGGACGTCCGCACCCTGGTCGAGGCCGCCCGCAACTGCGGCGCGTCCTGGCCGCGCGCGGTGTTCACCGTCGTGCTGCCCAACCTGCGCGGCGCGCTGCTGAACGCGTCCTTCCTGACGCTGGCGCTGGTGCTCGGCGAGTTCACCGCCGCCTCCATCCTCGGCTACCAGCCCTTCCCGGTGTGGATCTACTCGGTCGGCAACAGCCAGGCCCACATGTCGGTGGCGGTCTCCATCCTGAGCCTGCTGATCACCTGGCTGCTGCTGCTCCTGCTGGCCACCGTCGGCCGCGAGCGCGGCACCAAGACCACCTCCTGAAACCCCCGGAGTTGCCCCCCATGACCACGGTTACCGCCCCCGTCGCCGGCGTCCCCCTCGCTCCCGGCGGTGCGACCGTCGAGTTCCGCTCGCTGCGCCGCACCTTCGGCGCCACCACCGCGCTGGACGGCCTCGACCTGACCGTCCACCCGGGCGAGCTGCTCGCCCTGCTCGGCCCCTCCGGCTGCGGCAAGACCACCGCGCTGCGCATCCTCGCCGGCTTCGAGCAGCACGACTCGGGCCAGGTCCTGGTCGACGGCAAGGACATCACCGCGATCCCCGCGCACAAGCGCGACGCCGGCATGGTGTTCCAGTCCTACAGCCTCTTCCCGCACCTGACCGCCGCCGACAACGTCGCCTTCGGCATGCGGATGCGCGGCACCGCCAAGGCCGAGCGCCGCCGGCGCGCCCAGGAGCTGCTGGAGCTGGTCGGCCTGCCGCAGCACGCCGACCGGTACCCGCACCAGATGTCCGGCGGCCAGCAGCAGCGCATCGCGCTCGCCCGGGCGCTGGCCCTCAAGCCGCGCGTGCTGCTGCTGGACGAGCCGCTCTCCGCGCTGGACGCCAAGGTGCGGCTCTCGCTGCGCGAGGAGATCCGCCGCCTGCAGCAGGAGCTCGGGATCACCACCCTGTTCGTCACCCACGACCAGGAGGAGGCGCTGTCGATGGCCGACCGGGTCGCGGTGCTGCGCGCCGGCCGGCTGGAGCAGTGCGCCACCCCGTCCGAGCTGTACGCCCGCCCGGCGACCGCCTTCGTCGCCGAGTTCGTCGGCACCATGAGCCGGATCCCGTGCGTGCGCAGCGGGGACGGCGTCGAGGTGCTCGGCCGCCGCCACGCGGTGGACGGCGAGGTGCCCGCCGACGGCTCCCTGGAGGTGCTCGTCCGGCCCGAGAACGTCTCGCTCGCCCCGAACGAGCACGGCCGGGCGCTGGTGGTCGGCGCGTCCTTCCTGGGCGCCGTGACCCGGCTGACCGTCCGGCTCGACGACGGCACCGAGGTCAAGGCCGACCTGCCGACCGAGGCCGCCGCCGCGCTGCCGATCGGATCGCGCGCCGCTCTGGCGCTGCCGGAGCGCCCGGTCCTGGTGGACCGCCGTACCGTCTGATCCGCCGCTTTCGCCTCCTGACGATCCACCGAAGGTACCGCCATGCCTGATTCCGCCGTTCCCGCCCTGCCCGCCGCCGTCCTCTTCGACATGGACGGCACCCTGGTCGACACCGAGCACCTCTGGTGGCAGGCCGCCGCCGAGCTCGCGGACGAGCTGCACCGCCCGCTCACCGAGTCCGACGCACCCGAGGTGCTCGGCCAGGCCGTCGAGCACACCGCCGCGCACCTGCACCGGGTCAGCGGCACCGCGCTCAGCGAGGCCGAGCTCGCCGCCCGGCTCGGCGACTCCTTCGCCGGCAAGGTCGCCGCCGAGACCGTCCCCCGGCCGGGGGCGCTCGCCCTGCTGGCCGAGCTGCGGGACGCCCGGGTGCCCACCGCCCTGGTCTCCGCCTCGCCCCGCCGGGTGGTCGACATGGTGTTGGGCACCATCGGCCGCGACTGGTTCGCGGTCACCCTCGCCGCCGAGGACACCCCGCGCACCAAGCCCGCCCCGGACCCGTACCTCGCCGCCGCCGAGCGCCTCGGCCTCGACCCGGCCGCGTGCGTCGCCGTCGAGGACACCCCGACCGGCGTGGCCTCCGCCACCGCGGCGGGGTGCGCGGTGCTCGCCGTGCCGTCGAGCGACGTGGCGATCCCGGACGGGTCCCGGATCACCCTGCTGGACAGCCTGGAGCGGGCCGATCTCGCCCTCCTCGGAAAGATCAGCACCGCGCCCGGCGTTTGATTCTCCTATGCCCTACGTACTCCTCTCCCTGGCGATCCTCAGCGAGGTCTGCGCCACCAGCTGCCTGAAGCTGACCGAAGGCTTCAGCCGGTTCTGGCCGAGCGTGGGCGTGGCCATCGGCTACGTCCTCTCCTTCGTGCTGCTCGGCCGGGCCCTGAAGCACATACCGGTCTCGGTCGCGTACGCGGTGTGGTCGGGTGCCGGCACGGCCGCGGTGGCCGGCATCGGCGTGGTCGCCTTCGGCGAGTCGCTGGGCCGGCTGCAGTGGCTGGGCATAGCCCTGGTGATCGTCGGAGTGGTGGTGCTCAATCTGAGGGGCAGCCACTGACGAACGGGCGGGGGCCCGGCGGTGACGACACCGCCGGGCCCCGCCCGTTCGTCAACGACCAAGACTCAATGGTGAGTTGTCCACCTTCCCTACAACCGGTCATGCCGCGTTCACGCGCAGTACGCCGTCCTTCGGGTCAATGGGCGTCCAGTTGTCCAGCCAACTCGGCGCCGCTCCCCCGCCGGGCCCCATCCGACCCGAAGGACCTCCGTGGCCACAGGCAGCACCCTCACCCTCGCCTCGCCCACCAGCCCCACCGAGGGCGACAAGCTCACCTTCCACTGGACCACCGACGCCCCCGACACCAGGAACTGGGTCGGCATCTACGACGGGACCCGCCGGCCCGGCAACGGCGCCTCGCTGCTCTGGAAGTACACCGCGGGCGGCTCCGGCGACGTCCAGCTCGACACCTCGGCGCTGACCGGCGGCCCGTACACCGCCTACCTGCTGGCCAAGGACGGCTACGGGATCCTCGCGCAGACGACGCCCTTCAGCTTCAGGCCCAAGCCCGCGCCGGTCCGCCCGCACCTGGCCGTGGACGCGCTCACCGCCACCGCCGTCGCCCCGGGCGCGCCGGTCTCCGTCCGGCTCGGCGGACTCTGGTGCCGCGCCGCCGGCACGCCGGCCTTCCGCAAGGTCTCCGGACCGGCCTGGCTCTCGGTGGCCGCCGACGGCACGGTCACCGGCACGGCGCCCGCGAGCGCCGGTGAGGTCCAGCTGCTGGTCGGCGTCAAGGACACCGGTGGCGCCGCCGACGCCCTCACGCTCACCGTCCCCGTGGCCGACCCGGCCACCGCACCGCGGCTCAAGGCCGCCGCCTGGAACCTCGCCAACGCGGGCGCCGCCTTCACCGACGGGCTGGAGAAGCAGCTGCGGGTGATCCTCACCCAGGGCCTGGACGTGCTCGCGCTCCAGGAGACCGCCGGCTCCGCCGCCCAGACGCTGGCCACCGCGCTCGGCTGGTACGCCTACCAGAGCGCCGGCAGCGTCGGCATCCTCAGCCGCTACCCGCTCGCCTCGGTCACCGCGCCCACCGCCTCGCTGCCCGCCGCCGGGGCCACCCTGCAGCTGCCCGGCGGCCGCACCGTCCGGTTCTGGGCCGCCCACCTCGACGAGTCCGGCTACGGCCCGTACGCCGTCCAGGACGGCCAGAGCGCCGCCCAGGTGACGGCCGCCGAGAACGCCTCCGTCCGCCTCCAGCAGGCCAAGGCGCTGGCCGCCGCGGTCCAGGCCGACGCGGCGGGCGGCCGCGCCGTCGTGCTCGGCGCCGACCTCGCCTCGCCCTCGCACCTCGACTGGACGGCCGCCACCGCCCCCGCCCACAGCGGGGTCGGCCCGCTCGCCTGGCCGGTCACCACCGCTCTCCAGGGCGCCGGGCTGACCGACAGCTTCCGCGCCGCCCATCCGGACCCGGCAGCCTCCCCCGGCGTCACCTGGTCGCCGACCCGCAAACAGCGCGCCGCCGGCAAGCCCGAGCCGCAGGACCGGATCGCGGCCGTGCACTCCACCGGCCCGCTCACCCTGGTCGAGGCCCACACGCTCGCCACCGGCTGGCCACAGCCCGAGCCGAGCGCCGCCGGCAACGGCTGGCCCTCGGACTGCGCCGCCGCCATCGCCACCTTCCAGCTCTGAGAGGCCAGCCCGCGATGTCCGAACTCTCCCGCCGCACCTTCGTCGGCGCCACCGCGGCCGCCGGCGCCGCCGCCCTCACCGGCCTGCCCACCGCGGCCGCCTCGGCCGCCACCGCCTCCGGCAGCATCGCCGACGTCAAGCACGTCGTCGTCCTCATGCAGGAGAACCGCAGCTTCGACCACTACTTCGGCACGCTGAACGGCGTCCGCGGCTTCGCCGACAAGCAGGCGCTGCAGTTCCCCGACGGCACCGACGTGTTCCGCCAGCCCGACGCCGGGCGCAGCGACGGCGGCGTCATGCTGCCGTACCGGATGGACACCTCGAAGTACAACGCGCAGAACGCCGGCGGCCTCGCCCACGACTGGGCCACCGGTCACCAGGCGATCAACAACGGCGCAATGAACAAGTGGATCGCCGCCAAGGGCGAGCGCACCATGGGGTACTTCACCCGCGCCGACATCCCGTACCAGTACGCGCTGGCCGACGCCTTCACCCTCTGCGACGCCTACTTCTGCTCCCTCGCCGGCCCGACCGACCCGAACCGGCTCTACCTGTGGACCGGCACCGCCGGCCCCGGCCGGGACGGCACCACCGGCCCCTGGATCGACAACACGCCCGTCACCGACAACCCGGTCGCCGACTGGACCACCTACGCCGAACGCCTCCAGGCCGCCGGCGTCTCCTGGCGGGTCTACCACAACCCCAGCAAGGACGACCGGACCGGCGACTACGACGACAACGCGTTGTCCTACTTCAAGCAGTTCCACAACTTCCCCGCCACCGACCCGCGGTACATCAACGCGATGACCAAGTTCGACCTCACCGCGTTCGACCAGCACTGCAAGGACGGCACCCTGCCGACCGTCTCCTGGCTGGTCGCGCCCTACCTGTTCTGCGAACACCCCAGCGCCAGCCCGGACTACGGCGCGCACTGGGTCAACACGGCGCTGCAGTCGCTGATGTCCAACCCGGCGGTCTGGCAGCACACCGTGTTCCTGGTCATGTACGACGAGAACGACGGCTACTTCGACCACATGGTCCCGCCCACCCCCGAGCCGGGCACCCCGGAGGAGTTCACCCAGGGCCGCGCCATCGGCCTGGGCAACCGCGTCCCGCTCTGGGTCGCCTCCCCGTGGTCGCGCGGCGGCTGGGTCAACTCCCAGGTCTTCGACCACACCTCCGTGCTCCGCTTCATGGAGCAGGTCACCGGCGTGGCCGAGCCCAACATCTCGGCCTGGCGCCGGGCCGTCTGCGGCGACCTCACCAGCTGCTTCGACTTCACCGCACCTGACTACTCGATCCCGCAACTCCCGGACACCGTCGCACTGATGGCCAAGGCCGACGCCGGTGCCAAGCTGCCGGGCGTGGCCCTGCCGGCGGTCGGCACCCAGTCCATGCCGGTGCCGGAGCCCGGCCCGCGCCCGCACCGACGGCTGCCCTACCGGCCGTGGGCGGACGTCACCGTCGACCGGTCCACCGGCCTGGTCACCTGCACCATGGGCAACAGCGGCACGGCGGCCTTCCCGTTCACCGTCTACCCGAACATCGTGTACGCCTTCGCCGGCACGCCCTACACGGTGGCCCCCGGCGCCACCAGCACCCACACCTGGGACGCCGCGGCCACCGACGGCCGCTACGACTTCACCGTGCACGGCCCGGACGGCTTCGTCCGCCGCTTCGCGGGCAGCGTCGTCCGCGCCGAACAGGACGACATCGCGGTGCCGGTCGTGACCGCCGCCCCCGGCGCCACCGCCCTGACCTTCACCCTCACCAACGCCGGGAAGGTCCCGATCACCTTCACCCTCACCCCGAACGACTACGCGGGCACCGTCCAGACCGTCCGGGTCCAGCCCGGCGGCTCGGCCACCGCCGGCCACCCCCTCGACCAGTCCCGCTACGACGTCACCGTCACCGCCCCGACCGGCACCCGCTTCGCCCAGCGCTACGCCGGCACCCTGCACTGACCCGGCGCCGCGCCGCGGCACCCCTCCGGAGTGGGAAGTCGGCCCGTCCGACTTCCCACTCCGACTTCCCACTCCGGGTTGCCGCTCCGGGTTGCCGCTCCGGGTTGCCGCTCCGGGTTGCGTGAACGTGCCCCGTCGGCTCGCCGTCCGCCCGTAGGCTGCCGGAATGATCAAGCCGATAGAACTCGTCGTCTTCGACTGCGACGGCGTCCTGGTCGACAGCGAGCGCATCGCGGCCCGTGTCCAGGTCGCCCTGGGCGCCGAACTGGGCTGGCCGCTCACCGAGGCGGAGGTGGTCGAGCGGTTCATCGGGCGGTCCCACGCCGCCATCGGGGAGCATGTCGCCGAGCGGCTCGGCCCGGAGACCGCCGCCGTCTGGTCGAAGCGCTTCGAGGAACTGCACGCCGAGGCCGTGGACGCCGGCCTCACCCCGGTCGACGGCCTCCCCGAGGCGCTGGCCGCGATCACCCTGCCGACCTGCGTGGCCTCCAGCGGCTCGCACGAGAAGATGCGTCACACCCTCGGCCGCACCGGCCTGTACGACCACTTCGCCGGCCGCATCTTCAGCTCCACCGAGGTCGCCCGCGGCAAGCCGGCCCCGGACCTCTTCCTGCACGCCGCCCGGCAGTTGGGCGTCGACCCGGCGGCCTGCGCGGTGGTCGAGGACAGCCGGCCCGGTGTCGAGGCGGCCCGCGCCGCCGGCATGCGCGCCTTCGGCTACGCCGGCGGCCTCACCCCGGCCGAGCGGCTGGCGGGCGCGGGGGCCACCGTCTTCCACGACATGCGCGACCTGCCGGCCCTGCTCGCCGCCGGCTGAGCCCGCCGCCGGACCGGCGGCGGGCCCGGCCGGCGCGCCGTCAGGCCACCAGCGAGCGCTTCGGATCCAGCACGCAGAATTCGTTCCCCTCGGGGTCCGCCAGCACCGTCCACGGCGCGTCGGCCGGCTGCCCGACGTCCACCCGGACGGCGCCGAGCGCCTCCAGCCGGGCCACCTCGACCGCGCGGTCCCCCGGCGCGAGGTCGAGGTGGAGCCGGTTCTTCCCGGCCTTCTCCTCGGGGACCGGGACGAACACCAGGCCCGGCCAGGCGTCCTCGTCGGCCCCGACCACCACCTCGTCCGGATCCTCCAGCAGCACCCGCCAGCCCAGCGCCTCCGCCCAGAAGCGGGCCAGCGCGGACGGATCGCGCGAGTCGACGACGATCTGGTACAGGCGCACGGTCATGAAGTGAATCGTACGAGCGGGCTGTAACGCGCAGGCCCTCCGAGCGCGTGTCTGGGGTGACGTTCGTTCGAGAGGGGATCACACGGTGGGGGAAACGCCCGCGGACTTCCTGGAGTTCGCCCATGCCCGTAGCGACCAGCTGTTCCGCACGGCGTGCCTGCTCACCGGCGACCGGTACCTGGCCGAGGACCTGGTCCAGGAGACCCTCGCCAAGATGTACCGGTCCTGGCGCCGGATCGACCGCACCGAGTCGCCGATCGCCTACGCGCACACCGTGCTGGTCCGCACCTTCGTCTCGTACCGGCGCCGGCGCAGCGCCCACGAGCGCCCGGTCGACTTCCTCCCCGAGAGCGCTCCCGCCGCCCCCTCCGGCGATCCGGACCTCCGGCTGACGCTGCTGGACGGCCTGGCCCGGCTCGCGCCCAAGGACCGCGCGGTGCTGGTGCTGCGCTACTGGGAGGACCGGCCGGTCGAGGAGACCGCCCGGATGCTCCACCTCAGCGCGGGCACCGTCCGCACCCGCAGCCTGCGGGCCCTGCAGAAGCTGCGTGCCGTCCTCGGCGACGGCCTGCTCGCCGACCTCGAACGGATCTGATCGGGCCCGCAGGCCCGGCACCCACACTCCACCCGAACGGAGACCCGCACCGTGACTCCCGATCAGACTCCCCCGGCCTCCGCCGACGAGCGCCTGCACGCGGCGCTGCGGCAGGCCTCTCGGCACTTCGCACCGCACTCGCCCGATCTCGTCCTCCGCGCGGCCGCGCGCGGCCGGCGGCTGCGTCTGGTCCGCCGGGTCCAGCTCGGCGCGGCCGCCGCCGCGGTGGCCGGTGTCTCGGTCCTCGGGGCGGTGCAGCTCTCCCCGCAGACGGCCGCACCGGCGGCGCCGGCCGGACCGGTCGCCTCCGCGACGGGCACGGCGAGCAACGCTCCCGCCCCGACGGGCACGGCCGCCGGAACGACGTCGCCCACCGCGTCGGCACCGGCGGACCTGCCGACCGGCGGACCGCGGTCCGGGCCGATCGCCGACCAGCTGGCCGCGTTCCTGCCGCCCGGCCCGGTGAGCCGGGCCACCAGCCACGGCAGCTTCACCGACGGCCGCGTGACGGAGTCCGCGGACGGCAACCCGGCCGGCGGTTCACTGGTCTACGACGACGGCAGTGGCGCGGTGACCATCGACGTCCTGCTGCTGGACGCCAAGTCCGACGCCGGTACCGGCAACCCGAGCCAGCTCTTCCACGACGTGCTCCCGGACGGCACCGTCGTGGCCGGGGAGAAGACCCTGCTGCCGAGCGGGTACCAGCTGTGGCAGGTCTCGTCGGTGCGCCCGGACGGCCGCTACGTCGCGGTGTCCGAGGTCAACACCGACCAGCGTCTGAGTGCGACCCCGATCCGCCCGACCCGCGCCGAACCCCCGCTGAGCCTGGACCGGTTGAAGGCCATCGCACTCAGCCCGCACTGGCGGCGGTAGCCGGGCGGGCGCGGCCGGTCGCCGCGCCCGCCCGGTGGGGGGTCAGCCCGCCAGCAGGGCCGGCAGCTCGGCGACGGACGCCAGCACGTGGGTGGCGCCGTCCGCCCGCAGCCGCTCCTCGCCGTGGGCGCCGGTCAGCACACCGGCCACCACCGCGGCGCCGGACCGGGTGCCGGTCAGCATGTCGTAGCCGGTGTCCCCGGCGACGGCGATCTGCCGGACGGAGTCGGTGGCCGTCCGCAGCAGGGCGGTGAGGGCGAGGTCCGGGTACGGGCGGCCGCGGCCGGCCTCGGCCGGGCAGAGCGTGAGGTCGGCGATCGACTCCCAGCCGAGCGCGGTGAGGATGCGGTCCTGGGTGGACCGGGAGAAGCCGGTGGTCAGGACCACCTTGCGGCCCTGGCCACGGAGTTCGGCGATCGCCTCGGCCGCACCCGGGAGGGCGGCGCAGTGGCCGGCGTCGACCAGGTCGTGGTACGCGGCCTCGAAGGCGGCGTTGGCCGTCCGGGCCTTCTCCTCCTCGCCGAACAGGTGCCGGAAGACGGAGATCTTGGACTCGCCCATGGTGGCGCGGACGTGCTCCAGCATGCGCGCGTGCTCGGGGCTGCCGGCCTCGACGCCGAGCTTGCCGGCGGCGGCCTGGAAGGCCTGCTCGACCAGGCCGTCGTCGGCGACGGTGGTGCCGGCCATGTCGAGTACGACCAGGCGGATATCAAGCGACATGTGCGGTGTTCCTTACAGGTTGGCGAGGTCGGCGGTGGTCTCGGCGATGGCCGGCGAGCAGGTCATGCCGCGGCCGCCCGGGCCGGTGACCAGCCAGACGCCGTCGCGCACGCGCTCGCGGTGGACGACCCGGGTGGTGTCGACGCACTGCGCGTACACGCCGGCCCAGCGGCGGCGGATCCGGGGCAGCGGGCGGCCGAGCAGCTCCTCGGCCACGCCGACCAGGTGGTCGTACGGGTCCTCGACCACGTCGAAGCCGAACGGCTGGTCGTACTCGTGGGTGTCGCCGATGGTCAGGCCGCCGTCGCGGCGCTGGACCATGAGCAGCTGCATCTTGTGCTCGGCGGCGACCGGCGGCTGCGGCTGGGCGGCCTTGAGCCGCTCCAGCGCGCTGCCGGCGAAGGCGGGGTAGTAGCGGAAGCTGTCGCCGTCGGCGACCGAGGTGGTGAGGTCCTCGCCCAGCGGGTCGGTCTGCATCATCTGCAGCCGCACCTTGCGGACGGGCAGGGCGGGCGCCAGCTCGCGGACCAGGCCACCCAGCCAGGCACCGGTGCAGAGCACGACCAGGTCACCGGTGTGGACGTCGCCGTGGTCGTCGCGGACGGCGTTCTCCCCGATCACGTCGCGGACCTCGCGCCCGGGCAGGAAGGTGTAGCGGCCGCCGGCCTCCAGCGCGGCGCGCAGTGCGGGCTGGGCGGTGCGCGGCTCGACGGCGGCGTCCCGCTCGCACCACAGGGCGCCGAGCAGCTCGCCGCGCAGGGCCGGGTTGGCGGCGCGGGCCTCGTCGGCGTCGAGCAGCTTGTAGCCGCGCGCGGCGGCGTCCGGCAGCGTCAGCGCCTGCTCGGCGACGGCGAGTTCGGCCTCGGTGCGGATCGCGGTGAGCGAGCCGTTGGCCCGGAAGCCGAGGTCGGGCACCCGCGCGCCGATCCGCTCCCAGAGCTCGCGGGCGCGCAGCGCGGTGTCCAGCTCCTCGCCCGCGGCGCGGCCGCTGACCCAGACCAGACCGAAGTTGCGCACGGAGGCGCCGCGCGCCTCGGCCTCGCGCTCCAGGTGGACGACCTCGTGGCCGCGCTCGACGGCCTGCCAGGCGTGCATGGTGCCGAGCACGCCTGCTCCTACGACGATGACTCTCATGCGGCCAGGCTGATGCGGCGAGGTGGACGAGGGGAGTCCAAATCCGGTCCCGGAGGTGAACCGGTCGAAAAGTTGTACAGACAACCCGAGCGGATGGCCGGCCGGCGCCGGCGGTCAGCGGACGACGGTGGCCCGCAGGTAGTTGCGCCGGCCGAAGTTGGGCTCGTCCACCGCCGTCAGCTCCTCCACCTGGAACCGGTACAGCGCCGCCGCACCCGCGTTGGCCAGGTACTGCCGACGCACCTCCGGGTCCTGCCCGAAGGACGGGAACCGCCCCTGGTACGCCGCGAACGCGGCCTCCGCCGGCCGCCCCCACGCCTCGCCCGCGCTCCCGGTCAGCTGTATCCCGCGCAGCTGCTCGCCGAAGACCGGCGGCGGCAGGAAGACGGTGGCCGCCGCCCGGGCCTCCTCGGCGAGGTGGTGGCTGTGCCGGGTGGCGCGCTCGCTGACGAAGTACAGGACGAGGTCGTCGTCGTACGCGAAGAAGGCAAGGTTGGCGTGCGGGCCGTGCTCGTGCCCGGAAGTGGCGAGGGTGAGCACCATGGCCTCGGCCAGCAGGCCCTCCACGCCCTTGCGCAGCTCCCCGGCCGGCCAGTCCCCCTGCGTGATGTCGAGTCGGTACGGCAATTGGCACATCCCTCCGCTGGCACGGCCGGGCGCCGTCGCGCCCCGCGCACGACTGAGCCGGGCGGACGCCCCGGTTCCCCAGGGGCCTCGCGCCCGGCTCACATGCTCTCCCCGCCGCCCCGGCCGCACAAGGGCCTTACGCCACGGCCCGATCGACAGGGGCCAGGACCCGGTCCGGCCTGATCGACAGGCCCTAACGCCGCTGCGACTCCAGCGGGACGCCGCCCGGTGCGGGCGCGGCGGCGCCGGCGCCGAGGAACGGCCGCAGCGCCCCGCCGCGCGCCCGGTCGACCAGCGGTGCGGCCCACCCGGCGGCCAGCGCGAGCGGGACGGCCACCAGCACGCCGACCACCGCACCGACCAGGACGTCGTGCGGGTAGTGCACGCCGACCCAGACCCGGGAGGCGCCCATCAGCACGGCGGCGACGGCGGCGATCGCGCCCAGCCGCCGGTCCGCGCACCAGAGCGCGGCCGCGGCGGCGACGGCGACCACCGTGTGGTTGCTCGGGAACGACCAGTCGCCCATACCCGGGCAGGCCTCCAGCGTGCCGCGCACCCCCAGCTGGGCGCAGGGGCGGACCTCCTCCACGACGCCCTTGAACACCGAGTTCACGGCGTAGGCCGCGACCACGATCAGCGGCGAGGCCAGTACCCGGGCCATCGCGGCCGGGCCGGCGCCGCGCGCCCGCCACCAGGCCACGGCCATCAGGACGGCGAACAGGCCGAGGCCGAGCGCGGACCAGGTCCGGACCAGCTCGTCCAACCAGTACGGTGCGGCGTCCGCCCACCCGACCACCCGGTGGTAGAGGCCGCCGTCGATGCCGCTGCCGTCGTACACGGCGAGGGCGCGAACGGGCGCCGCCGCGGGCGCCACCGGCACCGTCACCGGGGGTCACCGCCACCACGGCGGGACTTCCGGGCGCGGAACACTTCGAGAACAATCGGAATCACGGAGACAACTACTACCAGACCGACGATCGGTAGCAGATAACGGTCGATATTGGGTACGGACGAGCCGAGGGCGTACCCGGCCAGCACCAGGCCGACCACCCAGACCGAACCGCCGAGCACCTGCCAGAAGGTGAAGGGGCGGACCGGGACCTCCAGCACTCCGCAGAGCGGGTTCAGCACGGTGCGGACCACCGGGATGAACCGGGCGAGCACGATCGCCTTGCCGGGCCCGTACCGGTCCAGCAGCCCCTCCGCCCGCTGCACGCCCTCCTCCAGGCTCTTCCGCTTACTGCGGCGCAGCAGCGCCCGCCCGCCCCGCCGGCCGATCAGGTAGCCCACCTGGGCGCCGGCCAGCGCGCCGGCCAGGGCCGCCGGGATCACCTGGTACAGCTCCAGCTGCGGCCCCTCGGTCGCACCCGGGACGCAGAGCAGCCCGGCGGTGAAGAGCAGCGAGTCACCCGGCAGGAAGAAGCCGATCAGCAGACCGGTCTCGGCGAAGAGCACCACGGCGATGCCGAGTGCGCCGAACGCGGTGAGCAGTGAGGAGGCGTCCAGCGGGTCCACCGCGAGGGCGGCGACGGCCGGACCGGCGGGTGACGGGATCAAGGCTGGCGGACCTCCGTGCGGTGACGGGCGGCGGCACGGCGGCGGACGCCCTCGCCCGCCTCCGGGGCGGCGGACGATCCACTCGAATCTAGGGCCTTTGCGGTCGATCCGGGCGCAATCGCCGCGGGTCCTCCGCCGCGGCGCGAGTCCTCCGCCGCGGCGCGGGGGCGGCCGTCCGGGGCCCCGGAGCCGACGGCCCGTCATTCCGCGTTGGCATGTCCACTCTCATGGCCTCACCCGTGCCGACTTGGCGGACCCGACCCGCGGGAGCGCACGCCACCCGTACGCTTTCGTCAGCGCGTCGGCCCCGGCGCGCCCTCGGACGGCGGCGAGGAGCAAACCGAGTGCGGCAGACCGGACGGCAGACCCGACGACCCGAGCGCCGATCCCCGCAGCCGGCGGCGGAGCTGGCCAAGGTCCACGACCGCACCCTCGCCGAAGCCGCCGCCCGCGACCTCGCCCGGGAGGGCGCGCCGTCCGACGGCGACCGGCCGTTCCTGAAGCCCCGCCCCGAGATCGGCGACTCCTGGGCCCGCCTGCGCCGCCTCGGCCTCGACCCGGACGCCGGCGCCGCCGCCGTCCACCTGGGCCCCGCCGAGGTCGAGCACCGCCGCCGGGCCAGCGGCCTCGACCCGCTGCTGCCGGTGCTGCGCGACACCCTGCTCGACCAGGCCGGCGGCGTCCCGCTGATCCTCGCCATCGCGGACGCCGAGGGCCACGTGCTGTGGCAGGAGGGCGAACGGGGGCTGCGGCGCAGCGCCGACCGGATCGGCTTCCTCACCGGCGCCCGCTGGGTCGAGGAGACCGTCGGCACCAACGGCATCGCCGCGGCCCTGCGCGCCCGGCGGCCGATGCAGGTCCACTCCGCCGAGCACTACCTGCGCAGCCACCACTCCTGGACCTGCGTCGCCGCCCCCGTCCACGACCCGGGCACCGGCCGGCTGGTCGGCGCGATCAACCTCAGCGGCCCGGCCCACACCGTCCAGCCCTACCTGCTGCAGCTCACCGCCACCGCCGCCCGGCTCGCCGAGACCGAGCTGCGCGCCCGCCGCCTGGAGTCGCTGCACCAGCTGCGCACACTGGCCGCCCCGCTGCTGGCCCGGGTGAACGGCCCGGCGCTGGTGGTGGACGCCGCGGGCTGGACGGCCGCGGCGGCCGGGCTGCCGCCGCCCACCCGGCTGCGCCTGCCCTCCGAGGGCTGGAACTCGGCCGCCGTGCACTGGCTGCCCAGCCTGGGCGAGTGCGCGATCGAGCCGCTGGCCGACGGCTGGCTGATCCGCCCGGTCCACCGGCCCGAGAACGGCCGGCCGGGCGACGCCGGCGCGGCCGTGGCCGAGCAGGCCCAGGGCGCCCGGCTCCGCGTCGACCTGCGCCGCCCGGAGCGCCCCGAGCTGTCGGTGCACGGCGTGGCCGGCAGCTGGTCGCACGCGCTGAGCCCGCGCCACGCCGAGCTGCTCCTGCTGCTCGCCGTCGAGCGCGACGGGCGCAGCGCGGCCCAGCTCGCCGACGCGCTGTTCGGCGACCCGGGGCGAACGGTGACGGTGCGGGCCGAACTGTCGCGGCTGCGGCGCCACCTCGGCGGGCTGCTGGCCCACCGGCCCTACCGGTTCGCCGACTCGGTGCTGGTCACGGTGCTGGGGCCGGAGGATCCGTACGACCTGCTGCCGGCCTCCTCGGCCCCGGCCGTGCGCCGGCTGCGGGCCGGCCTGGCCGCCGGGACGGTCCGGCTCCCGGGCCTGAACGGCGTCCAGCCGCCGGCCTCGGCCGTCCCGCCGGGCGCCGTGCCCGTTCCGGCGCCGCGCGGCCCCGGGAGCGCCGGGGCGCCGCCGACCCGCCGTCAGCCGCCGGCGAGCAGCGCGGACAGCTGGGCGTCGGTCGGGCCGCAGGCCTGCTCGGCCTCCTCGGAGACCAGCGCGTAGGTCCGGTCCAGCCAGGCCTGCACCCGGGGTTTGGAGACCTCCAACAGGGCGCTGCCGTGGGGCGATTCCAGCGCCAGGTGCAACGTCGAGCCGTGGCACGGGCAGTACGCCGGCCACAGCTTGACGTCGCCCTGGCCGCTCAGGGAGCGCAGTCCGTCGCGCAGCAGGTCGCGCGAGAACACCCAGTCGGCCTCGTCCGGCCGGCCGACGTGGAACGTCAGCAGCACCTCGTACGGGCGCTCGGCGTCGAACCGGAACCGGGTGCGAACCTCGCCGACGACCTCCTCGCCCAGCGATATCCGCAGCGTGAGCACCTCCTCCACCGCCGCCGGAGCGGCGGTGGAGCCTGCCTCATCGCCGCCCGTGGGGGTGGCGGCGAGAGGGGCACTGGAGGGTGCGGGCAGCGGGTCGGGCGGCATGACGGTCTCTCCGGGAACGGCGTGGGATGCCCTCAGCCTGCGCTACCGGGCGCCGAACCGGCAAGGGTTGCAAGGGGGTTGCAACCACCCCCGGCACCGGCCGGAGCACCCCCGGCGGCCTTGTCGGACGGACCGTCAACTTCCGCTACTCGAAAGGATGTCCACGGATCGGATTGGTTCCGTCCGGGGGCTGGCCGCCCGCCCGGCCCCCGCTGGTACGCTCGTCCCCCTGCCGGCGCCGGCCCGCGTGCGTCCACCGGCGCGCCCGCGTGCGCGCCCGGGGACCGTCGCGGCCGGATCCAGGGGTGACCGGGGCACACCCCCGGGGCCCGGGGCGGTGATTCGGGACCGACGGTGGCCGCATGGGAGAATACGGCGACCGCAACGGCGACTTCGGGGGACTTCGGGGAGGGGAGGGGTCCGGTGGCTGTGCGCGAGGACACCGGGCAGGGGGCGCCGTTCGGGCATGAGCGGCAGCGCGAGCGCCGCGGCCGGCACGGCCGGCCCAAGCCCTTCGGCGGCCGGCTCCGGTTGCCCACCCTGCGCTTCTCGGGTGCCGCGATGGCGATGTCCACCGTGGTCGGGATCAGCATCGCCACCACCTTCCTGCTCAACGAGCAGCAGGGCATCGGCCGCCGCGCCGGGGTGTCCCGGGTCGGCTCGACGCCGCCGCCCACGCCGGACACCGGCGACGGGGTGGACGACGCCTCCGCCGCCGCACCGCGCGACCGGACCGCGCCGCCGGCCGGCCGCCCCGGGGTCCGTCCGGCGGAGGAGCCCTCGCCGACCGCCGCCGTCGCGCACCCGCCGGCCTCCGGCGGGCCCGCGCCGCAGCCCTCGGCCCCGGCCACGTCCCTGCCGCTCGCCGAGGGCGGCCGCGCCGCCCGGGCCGATGCGGGCCGGGGCTCCGGCCCGTCGGCCGAGGCGCTCGGGGCCGTCCCGGACGGCCGCGCGACCGCGACCGGCGGTACGGCCGCGCCGGGCGCGCCGGCCACCGGTCCGACGGCCACCGATCCGGCGACCGCGGGCCCGTCCGGGACGCCCTCGGCCTCGCCGTCCGCCTCGCAGTCCGGCTCCCCGCAGCCGGCGACGCAGCAGCCGGCCTCACCGCGGCCGCTCCTCCCGGGCACCGGCGCGCCCGGGCCGCAGCTCCCCGAGATCCTCACCACCGGGTCGGGCCAGGACGACCGGCCGACCGACGGCGCACCCGTCCCGGGCAAGGCCACCGGCCCCGGCAAAGCCACCGGAACCGACAAGGGCACCGGCGCCGGTACCACCGGCGGTCCCACCGAGGACGAGGCCGCCGACCTGGCGCTCACCGGTACCGCCGTCGTCCAGCCGCTCGGCCGCGACGGCAGCCACCACCTGCTCACCCTCACCGTCACCGAGCCGGTCACCGCGCTGCAGGCCGAGTTCCGCCTCTCCCCCGGCGAGCTGGCGCCCGGCAGCGGCACCGCGTGGACCGACCTCCCCGGCGCCGTGGCCACCGTCCAGCAGGAGCGCGGCACGCTGGTCTACCGCTTCACCACCCCGCCCGGCACCGACGTCCGGCCCGGGCGGTACGGCTTCGGGGTCCGGGGCGTCCGCCTGCTGCCCGCCGCCGAGCCCCTGCCGGCCGCCTCGCTGCCGGCCACCGCGCCGCTGCCCACCGCCGCCGTCCCGGGCCGCCCCGGCACCGGCATCGTCGGCCCCACCGGCCCCACGGGCACCGGTGGCCCCACGGGAATCGCCGGCCCGAGCGCCGCGAGCCGCCCCGGGGCAGGCCTGGCAGCCCCCACCGGGCCCACCGGCCCGAGCGCCGCCACCGGCGCGGCCGCGCCGGCCGGGGCACCGCGCACGGCTGCCGCCACGAAGGCCCCCGCGGTCGAGAGCTGGAACGCCGCCGCCTTCGCCATCGACCACCCGCGGGCCGTCGCCGCGCTCGGCACCTTCACCGCCGCGCCGCGCTGACCGCCCGTCCGACAGCCCGACAGGTCACCGGCCCGCTCGGGCTCTTCCGAGCAGGCCCGTTCGTTACTGTGGGTACCACTCGGCACGGCACCCCCGAGGCGGGATCGATGCCGTGCCACCGCATCCGAGGAGGAGTTCGTGTCCACGGTCCTGACCCAAGGCGGCAACGCCCCGCTGACCGCCGCGCGGGTGACCGTCGAGGTCACCGCGCCCAAGGCGCTGGACGTCTCCGGCCTGTTGCTGACCGACGCCGGTAAGGTCCGCTCGGACGCCGACTTCGTCTTCTACAACGCCCCGAACGGCCCCGGCGTCACCCACCGCCCGGCCGCCGCCGGCACCCCGGACGCCATCACCATCGACACCGCCGCCGTCCCGGCCGGCATCACCAAGATCGTGGTGACCGCCAGCCCCGACGAGGCGGGCGCCACCTTCGCCGGCATGGAGCCGACCGCCACCGTCCGCGACGCCGACTCCGGCCAGGTGCTGGTGACCTTCACCCCGCCGCCGCTCAGCCGCGAGACCGCGCTGATCGTGGTCGAGGTCTACCAGCGCAACGGCGCCTGGAAGGTGCGCGCGGTCGGCCAGGGCTACGCCGACGGGCTGGCCGGCATCGCCACCGACTTCGGCGTCAGCGTCGACGACGCGCCCGCCCCCGCGGCCGCCGCCCCGGTGGCGCCCCCGGTCGCCGCCCCCGTCGCGCCCCCGGTCGCCCCGCCCGCGCCACCGGCCCCGCCCGTGGCCCCGCAGGCACCCCCGGCCCCGCCCGCCGCGCCGGTCGACCCGCGCGTCGCGATGGCCGCCGGCGGCCAGGTGCCGCCCGCCCCGCCGGCCGAGCCCGCCCCCTCCCTCACCAAGGTCACCCTGGACAAGGGCCGGGTCAGCCTCACCAAGGGCGGCTCGGTATCACTGGAGAAGAACGGCAAGCCCTTCCTCTCCTCGGTCCGGATGGGCCTGGGCTGGGAGCCCGCCGGCCGCGGCCGCAACATCGACCTGGACGCCTCCTGCATCGCCTTCGACGCCCAGCGCCAGAAGCTGGACACCGCCTGGTTCATGAAGCTGGGCATCTTCAACGGCGCCGTCGCCCACTCCGGCGACAACCTCACCGGCGAGGGCGGCGGTGACGACGAGTCGATCACCGTCCACCTGAACGGCCTGCCGCCCGAGGTCTGCGGGCTGGTCTTCGTGGTGAACTCCTTCTCCGGCCAGAAGTTCACCGAGGTCAAGAACGCCTACTGCCGCCTGGTGGACGCCGGTTCGGGCCAGGAGCTGGTCCGCTTCGACCTCACCTCCTCCGAGCCGCACACCGGTGTGGTGATGTGCAAGCTGGTCCGCCAGTACTCGGGCGAGTGGGTGATGACCGCGATCGGCGAGTACGTCGACGCCAAGACCGCGCGCGCCATGGTCCAGCCCGCCGCGTCGATGCTCTGACGCCCCGTCGGTGGTGCCCGGGCAGCGCCCCGGGCACCACCGCAAACCGGTGGCACCCGATCCGCCCCGCTGGCATCCTGTCCTCATGCTGATCAGGGAAGCGACCGCCGAGGACTGGCCGGCCATCTGGCCGTTCTTCCACACCATCGTCGCCGCCGGCGAGACCTTCACCTTCCCGCTCGACCTCGACGCCGAGCAGGGCCGGGGCTGGTGGCTCCTCGACGCCCCGAACCGCACGGTGGTCGCCGTCGACGAGACGACCGGCGCGGTGCTCGGCAGCGCCAAGATGAACCGCAACCACCAGGGCAACGGCTCGCACATCGCCAGCGCCAGCTACATGGTCGACCCGGCGCACTCCGGCCGCGGCGTCGGCCGGGCCCTGGCCGAGTACACCCTCGACTGGGCGCGCGAGTCCGGCTACCGGGCGATGCAGTTCAACGCGGTGGTCGCCGCCAACGAGCGGGCCGTGCAGCTCTACCGGTCGCTGGGCTTCGACATCATCGGCACCCTCCCCGAGGGGTTCCGCCACCCCGGGCTGGGCTACGTCGGCCTGCACATCATGCACCGCGCGCTCTGAGCCCTGCGCCGGCGCCCGATGCCGAGGCCCGAGTCCGGGGCTCTGAGCCCGGAGCCGGAGCCCGAGCCGGCTACTCCTCGATCGCGCCGCCGACCCGCCGCAGGTGCTGCCGGAAGCTGTAGGACGGATCGGCGGCGCGCCGCGCCAGGTACTCGTCGAAGGCCGTCTGCCGGCGCAGCGTGTCGCCCGAGCGGATCCGGTCGGCCTGCGCGCGCTCGGTGCGCGCGATCCCGGCGGCCGTCTCCAGCAGCTCGTCCACCTGGTCGCCCGGCACGAACAGCACGCCGTCGGCGTCCCCGAACACCGCGTCCCCGGCACTCACCAGGTGCGGCCCGAAGCGCGCGGTGACCAGCGCCTCCGGCTCCCGCTCGTCGAGCCGCAGCGGGCCGAGCGGCAGCGACCCGTAGCTGAACACCGGCAGCCCGATCTCCACCAGCTCCGGGGTGTCCCGGTGCAGGCCCCACACCACCACCCCGGCCACCCCGGCGGCCCGCGCCTCCAGCACCGCGAGGTCGCCGACGCAGGCCTCGTCCGTGCGCCCGTCGTTGTCGATCACCAGCACGTCGCCCGGCCCGGCCGCGCCGTACGCCTCCAGGAAGACGTCCACGCTCCCGTAGTGCCGTACCGGCAGCGCCCGCCCGGCGATCCGGCTCCCGGCGGCGACCGGCGCGATCCCGGCCGGCGCGGGGCGCGGCTCCACGCCCAGCCGCACACAGGCGTCCGCCAGCAGCGGCGTCGACAACTCGGCGAATCTCTTCTGCACGCCAACTCCTCCCGCTACGAGGCCGGTTGACCGGCCTGCGGCGATCCTATGCCGCCTCCGCCGCCCGGGCGAGCACGCGGAACGGCCCGCACCCCCCTTCCACAAGGGGTGCGGGCCGTCCGGGTACAGCGGCACTGCGGTCGGGCAGCACCGCCGCCGAGCGGTCCTGCGGGGCGGCGGGGCGGCGGGTCAGCCGCGGGTGGCCATCGCGCGCAGGAAGAAGGTGAGGTTGGCCGGGCGCTCGGCGAGGCGGCGCATGAAGTATCCGTACCACTCCTGGCCGTAGGGCAGGTACACGCGCATGGTGTTGCCCTCGCCGGCGAGGCGCAGCTGCTCCTCGGGGCGGATGCCGTACAGCATCTGGTACTCGAAGGAGTCGCGCTTGCGGCCGTTCCACTCGGCCAGCTGGCCGGCGATCTTGATCATGTGCGGGTCGTGCGAGGCGATCATCGGGTAGCCCTCGCCGGCCATCAGGATCTTCAGCGCCCGGACGTACGCGAGGTCGACCTCGTGCTTGCCCTGGAAGGCCACCGACTCGGGCTCCTTGTAGGCGCCCTTGCACAGGCGCACCCGGGAGCCGGCGCCGGCGAACTCGCGGCAGTCGGCCTCGGTGCGGCGCAGGTAGGCCTGGAGGACGACGCCCAGCCAGGGGAAGTCGGCCCGCAGCTCGCGCGCGATGGAGAGGGTGGAGTCGGTGGTGGTGTGGTCCTCCATGTCGAGGGTCACCGTGGTGCCGGCGGCGGCAGCAGCCTCGCAGATCCGGCGGGCGTTCTCCAGGGCGATCTTCTCGCCGTCCACCGGCAGGAACTGGCCGACCGCGGACAGCTTCACCGAGACCTCGGCGCCGGCCGCGAGGCCGGTGTCCTTCAGCGCGGCGAGCAGGTGCTCGTACGCCTCGGCGGTGGCCGCGGCCTGGGTGGCGTCCTGGGTGTCCTCGCCGAGGTGGTCCAGGGTGACCGTGCGGCCGGTGGCGACGAGGTCGTCGCAGGCGGTGACCGCGTCGTCG
Organism: Kitasatospora sp. NPDC090091; assembly: GCF_044747365.1. Classification (NCBI taxonomy): domain Bacteria; kingdom Bacillati; phylum Actinomycetota; class Actinomycetes; order Kitasatosporales; family Streptomycetaceae; genus Kitasatospora; species Kitasatospora sp. NPDC090091. Next base: position 186,972 of record NZ_JBIVDY010000010.1, on the reverse strand, counting down.
AGCTTCTCGCCGGCGACGAAGCGCTCGACTATGGCGTGGGTCGGCGGGAACTTCTCGACCACGGTGCGGACCTGCGACGAACGCGAGGCCGCGAGGAGGGCGGAACGGAGCATCGTGACTCCTGGGGCTGGTGCTTCCAAGGGTGGCAGAAGGGCCGGGGCGGCGGCTCGGGGGTTGGTCCGCCGCCCCGGCGGACGGCGCCCGGCTGCGGGGCCGGGCGCCGATGGGCGGAGGGTCAGCCCATGTGCGGGTAGCGGTAGTCCGTCGGCGGGACGAAGGTCTCCTTCACCGAACGGGTGGAGGTCCAGCGCGCCAGGTTCTGCTTGGCGCCGGCCTTGTCGTTGGTGCCCGAGGCCCGGCCGCCGCCGAACGGCTGCTGGCCGACGACCGCGCCGGTCGGCTTGTCGTTGATGTAGAAGTTGCCGGCCGCGAAGCGCAGCTTGTGCATGGCGTCCTGGGCCGCGGCGCGGTCCTGGGAGATGATCGAGCCGGTCAGGCCGTAGGCCGACACCGACTCCATCTGGGCCAGCATCTCCTCGTACTTCTCGTCCTCGTAGACGTACACGGCGAGGATCGGGCCGAAGTACTCGTCCTTGAAGTACTCGCTCGCCGGGTCCTGGCAGACCAGTACGGTCGGGCGGACGAAGTAGCCCACCGAGTCGTCGTAGGTGCCGCCGGCCAGGACCTCGACCTGCGGGTCGGCCTGGGCGCGGTCGATCGCGGCCTTGTTCTTGGCGAAGGAGCGGTCGTCGATGACGGCCGACATGAAGTTGCCCAGGTCGGTGACGTCGCCCATGGTGAGGCCCTCGACCTCGTCGCGGAACCCGTCCTTCAGCCCGGCCCAGATCGAGGCCGGGACGTAGGCGCGGGAGAGCGCCGAGCACTTCTGGCCCTGGAACTCGAAGGCGCCGCGGGTCATCGCGGTCTTCAGCACGGCCGGGTCGGCGGACGGGTGGGCGACCAGGAAGTCCTTGCCGCCGGTCTCGCCGACGATCCGCGGGTAGGTGCGGTAGCCGGCGATGTTGGTGCCGACCTCGCGCCACAGGTGCTGGAAGGTGGCGGTGGAGCCGGTGAAGTGGATGCCGGCCAGCGCCGGGTGCTTCAGCGCGACGGCGGAGACGTCCAGGCCGTCGCCGGTGACCATGTTGATGACGCCCTTGGGCAGCCCGGCCTCCTCCAGCAGCTGCATCAGCAGGTGCGCGGAGAACTGCTGGGTCGGGGACGGCTTCCAGAGCACCACGTTGCCCATCAGCGCCGGCGCGGTCGGCAGGTTGCCGGCGATGGCGGTGAAGTTGAACGGGGTGATCGCGTAGACGAAGCCCTCCAGCGGGCGGTGGTCGCTGCGGTTCCACACGCCGTCCGAGGAGATCGGCTGCTCGGCCATGATCTGGCGGGCGAAGTGCACGTTGAAGCGCAGGAAGTCGACCAGCTCGCAGGGGGTGTCGATCTCGGCCTGCTGCGCGGTCTTGGACTGGCCGAGCATGGTGGCGGCGGCCAGGGTCTCGCGCCAGGGGCCGGCCAGCAGGTCGGCGGCCTTGAGGAAGATCGCGGCGCGGGAGTCGAAGGAGAGCGCCTGCCAGGCCGGAGCAGCGGCCAGGGCAGTGTCGATGGCGTCCTGCGCGTCGGCCTGGGTGGCGTTGCGCAGGGTGCCGAGCCTCGCCGCGTGGTTGTGCGGCTGGACGACGTGGATCTCGGTGCCGCCGCCCATCCGGCGCTCACCGTTGATCGTCATGGTCAGCTGGACCGGCTCCTGGCCGCCCAGCTCCTTCAGCTTGGCCTCCAGACGAGCCCGTTCCGGGCTGCCGGGGGCGTAGCTGTGGACCGGCTCGTTCACCGGCGCGGGGACCTGGGTCACAGCGTCCATGAGCGCACGCTCTCCTTCGGTTCATGGGGGATACCGGCGCGGTTCGCACGCCGGCCACAGCACGAACGCTATTCCTGCGCAGGACCCGACTTGATTGGCCGGGCGGCTAAAGTCCCCCGTACGGCGTTGTCCGCTCCGACGAAGGGGGTCACGGGCGGGTCACGACACCCCCGTGAAGGCGGGATCCCACCGCCGGACCCCGGCGAGCCCGGCGCCCCCACCACCGCTCCCGCCACCTTCACGACCGACCGCCCGGGACCCTGTCCGCCCGGCTAAAATCGGCCGCACGGCATTGTCCGAGCGGATGAAGGAGCGCCGGATGACCACCCCCGGACTCCCGCTCCGCCAGCTGCTGATGTCCCTCGGCGAGCCGCTGGTAGAACTCCAGGCCGCCCCGCACGGGCTGGACGTCCCGGTCCGCGACGTCGCGATCCTCGACCCGGAGGACCCGCCCACCGCCGCGTCCGGCGAGCTCGTGCTCGCCATCGGCGCCCGCGGCCGGGCCGCCCTCCCGGCCCTGCGCGCGGCCGGCCGGGCCGGCGCCGCGGCCGTCGCGGTGAAGCTGGACGCGCCGGGCCAGGCCGACGCCCTGCGCGAGGCCGCCACCGAGGCCGGCGTCGCGCTGCTCTCGGTCCGCCGCGAGACGCGCTGGGAGCACCTGGACTCGCTGGCCCGCGCGATCATCGCCGGGCCGGACGCCCCGGACACGGCCGGCGCCCCCGAGCACAACGCGGGCGACCTCTTCTCCCTCGCCCAGACCGTCGCCGTGCTCACCAACGGCATCGTCTCGATCGAGGACACTTCCAGCCGGGTGCTGGCCTACTCCCGCTCCTCCGACTCGGACGAGGTGGACGACCTCCGCCGGCTCTCCATCCTCGGCTGGCAGGGCCCCGAGCCGTACCTCTCCAAGCTCCGCGAGTGGGGCATCTTCCAGCACCTGCGCACCTCCGACGCGCCGATCGCGGTCGACCCGCACCCGGAGCTGGGCCTGCGCCGGCGCCTGGCGATCGGCATCCGGGCCGGGGCGCAGCCGCTCGGCACCATCTGGGTGCAGGAGGGCGCGCAGCCGCTGGCCCCGCTCGCCGACCAGGCGCTGGTCGGCGCGGCCCGGGTGGCGGCGGCGCAGCTGGTCCGGCGGCGCCGCGAGCTGTCGGCGGACGTCCGGCTGACCCAGACCCTGCTCACCGGGCTGCTGGAGGGCTCCACCGGCCCGCAGTCGCTCGCCACCCACCTGGGGCTGGACCTCCACCACCCGGCGACCGTGCTGGCGTACAGCGCCCGGACCACCGAGGCGCTCACCCGCTCCGAGGTGACCGGCCTGATCTCGGTGCACACCGCGGCCCGGCACCGCAGCGCCCTGCTCGCCCCGATCGAGTCCCGGGTGTACGTGCTGCTGCCCGAGCTGCCGCCGGGGCTGCCGATGACGACGGTCCGCGGCTGGGCGCAGGAGGTGGTCGAGGCGGCGCATGACCACCTGGGGGTCCCGCTGCGGGCGGCGATCGGCTCGACCGTGGACGGCCTCGCCCGGGTGCCGGACTCCCGGGCCCAGGCGGACCGGATTCTGGACGCGATGGGCCGCGGCGGGGTGGACCTGGAGGTCGCGGCACTGATCGACGTCCAGGCCGAGGTGCTGGTGAGCGAGATGCTGGCGCTGCTCCAGGAGCGCGGCGGGCTGCGCGACCCGCGGCTGACCGCGCTCACCGCGTACGACCGGCGGCACGGCACCCGGCTCGCCGAGTCGGTGCTGGCCTGGCTGGACGCGCTGGGCGAGGTCCGGGTGGCCGCGGACGCCCTGCACATCCACCCCAACACCCTGCGCTACCGGGTCCGCCGGGCGGAGCAGTTGACCGGCATCGACCTGGCCCAGCCGCAGCAGCGGCTGCTGGCCATGCTCCAGCTGCGGCTGCCGCCCGAGGGCTGACCGCCGAGAGCAGCGAGAGCGGGGCCGACCGCCGAGCACCCGTCAGGGGGCGCCGGAACGCCGGGAGGGGCCCGCCGGAGCGGGCCCCTCCCGTCAGCTTCCGTCAGCTGCCGTCAGCACTGCGAACTCACTCGCCGTAGCCCTGGCCGCGCTTGTGCTCCTTCAGCCGGTGCCACGGGCCGGTGATGGCCAGCTGGATGCCCGGGGTCTGGATGTTGGCGAACAGGGTCTTGCCGTCGTCCGAGAAGGTGACGCCGGTGAACTCGCTGAACTCCGGCTTCTCGGCGGTGCCGATGTTCAGCTCGTTGCGGGCGATCGGGTAGGTCAGGCCCTCCTCGGTGGCGCCGAACAGGTGCGAGACGCCCTCGCCGTCCTCGGCGATCACGATGCCGCCGTAGGGCGAGACGGTGATGTTGTCCGGGCCGTCGTAGTTGTCGTGGTCGCCCCAGACGTCGGTGTTGACGCCGAGCAGCACCTTCAGGGTGATGGTGCGGCGGGTCGGGTTGTAGAACCAGACCTGGCCGTCGTGCTGCAGCGGGCTCTCGGAGCGGGCGAAGCTGGAGACGAAGTAGAAGCCGCCGTCACCCCACCACATGCCCTCCAGCTTGCGGGCGCGGGTGACCTCGCCGTCCTTGAACTGCTTGCGGATGGACACCGTCCTGGCGTCGCGGTCCTGGACCTTGACCCAGTCCACACCGTAGGTGGTGCCGACCGTGGTGGCGCGCGACAGGTCGTCGATCAGCTTGCCCTGCGCGTCGAAGACCTTGAAGGCCTCCAGCACACCGGCGTCGGCGGCGAGCTTGCGCAGCTGGTAGCGGCCGTGCTTGAAGCCGGCCGGCGGGGTCCAGCGGAAGAGCAGGCCGTTCGGGTTGGAGGCGTCCTCGGTCAGGTAGACGTGGCCGCGCTTCGGGTCCACGACGACGGCCTCGTGCGCGAACCGGCCGAAGGCCTTCACCGGCTGCGGGTCGCGGTTGTAGTCGTCGTCGAACGGGTCGACCTCGAAGATGTAGCCGTGGTCCTTGGTGAAGCCGTTCTTGCCGGCCTTGTCCTCGGTCTCCTCGCCGGACAGCCAGGTGCCCCACGGGGTCACGCCGCCCGCGCAGTTGGTGGCGGTGCCGGCGATGCCGACCCACTGCTCGACCTTGCCGTTGGCCTTGGCGTGCACGATGGTGCAGCCGCCGGCCGCGCCCGGGTCGTAGACGTGGCCCTCGGTCAGCGGCACCGGGTTCGGCCAGTTGGCGCGGGCGCCGCTCAGCTCGTGGTTGACGACCAGCAGGTTGCCGCCGTGCTCGTCCTCGAAGGCGGAGGTGCCGTCGTGGTTGCTCGGGGTGAACTCACCCGTGCGCAGCTTGGTCTGGCCGGCGCGGTTGAGCACCGTGTACTTGAAGCCCTGGGGCAGCGAGAGCAGGCCCTCGGCGTCCTTGACCAGCGGGCCGTAGCCGACCGCGGCGCGCTCGGCGTCGGCGGTCGCGGCGGCCTGCACCTCGCCGCCGGCCGGGGCGGCGATCGCGCCCGGGGCGCTGGCCAGCGCCTCGGCGCTGCCGGCGATCAGGACACCGGCCCCGACGAGGGTGGAACGGTTGACGAAGTCCCGGCGGGACAGCGACATGTCAGTCACTCCTGAGAGGTGGGGCCGCCGACCGGGCACGGCCCGGTGCGTGGCGAGCGAGGTGTCGAGGCAGGTCGTCGACGCCCAGCAGACTCCGCGGTTCCGGTGAACACCCGGTGAATCGGACACCTCGTCAGGGTGGTCATTTGCCAACCGTATTCGAACCCATGACCCGCCCTTTGCCGTGAGCACCACAGGTCACGCGGGGTCGGCCGGCCCGCACCGCCCCGTAGCCGGCTCACCGCCCGGTGCGCGCCACCCGCCACTGATCCCAGGCGGCGAGCCAGAGCTGCTCGGCGAGCCGGTGCTCCTCCCAGTGCTCACCCTCGGCGCGGGACCGGTCCCGCCACACCTGCGCCCAGGCGCGCTGGGCCGGCAGGCTCGGCACCTCGCTGGCGAACACCGTGTGGCGGATCACCTCCTCGACGGCGGCCGCCCCGTCCGGGGTGCCGAGCGCCCACGGGATCTGCCGGGCGAGCCGGTCCAGGTGGTTGACCATCGCGGTCACCGCCGCCACCGCCTCCGTCCGGGACTCCGAGGCGAGCCGCATCTGCTGGCGCACCGCGGCCTCCCAGCGCAGCGCCCCGGTCTCGCCGCGCAGGTCGCGCGGGAGCCGGGGCGTCCGGCCGGCCCGGACCTGCGCCTCGATCGCGGCCGACTCGGCGATGCTGTGCGCGATCACCGCCCGGTGCGCCTCCAGCCCGGTGACCGGCGGGAGCTCGCGCTCCTCCACCGGCACGTACCGGCCGCGGCTCGCGGCGAGCGAGCGCAGCAGCGCCGTGCGGCCCACCAGGTACCGCTCGGTCTCCGCCACGGGTGCCAGTTCGAGGCCCCCGGGCCGGACCCCGCGCGCGCAGACGGTGACGGTCAGTCCGCCCACCCGGAGCCGCCCGGCCCAGACCGGCCCGGCACCCGGCTGCGGGCAGACGTCGGGCAGCGGCGCGTCCGGCCGGACCCAGCGCTCACGCAGGTCCTCGTGCACCTCGACCGCCTGCGGCTCGCCGTCGACGGTGATCCACTCGCGCAGCTCCCGGACCCGCCCGGGGCAGTCGCCCTCGTCCACACCGAGCTGCTCGTAGACGCGGTCGCGCTCGTCCTCGACCACGTCCTCCAGGTCCGGCAGCGCACCGAACCGTTCGGCGCCCGGCCGGTAGGTGCGCACGGTGACGTACGGGCCGTCGGCGCAGGCCCAGTCGCCGGACTGGACCTCGACCCAGCAGAGCAGGCCGTCCGAGGTCTCGAACGCGGCCAGCGCGTCGCCGTCCGGGGGCACCCCGCCCGCGACGCCGTACACCGGGAAGTCCGCCGCGGCGAGGGCGCGGCGGGCGAAGTCCTCCTGCTCGGCGCAGCCGTCCTCCCGGCCCCACGGCTCCGCGGGCCGCGCACCGCCGCCCCGGAGGCCGTCCCGCTGGCCACCGCTCTCCCGCTCCCGCTCCCGCGTCATCCCGGGCCGCACCCCCTGTCCTCGCCGTCTGCGTGCCGCCTCCGGACACGATACGTCGCCCGACCTGCCGGGTCATCAGCCCAGGCGCCCCGGCGGGCGGTTCGGGGGGCGGTTCGCCGGGCGGACCGGAGCACGGACCGGGGCACGGCCCGGGCCCGGTGCGGGGCACGGATCGGCGCGCGGATCCGCCGGGCGCCGCCGCCGTGTCAGGGCCCGGGTTGTCAGTCCGGCTTCCTACGCTGTCGGGCATGACAGCGCACAAGGACTTCCCGGCCCGGATCAGCATCGTCACCCTCGGCGTCGGCGACCTCGACCGCAGCGCCCGCTTCTACGAGGCGCTCGGCTGGAGCCGCTCGTCGGCCTCCAGCCCGGAGATCGTCTGGTTCCGCACCGCCGACTCGGTGCTCGGCCTCTTCCCCAGCGGCGATCTGGCCGCCGACGCGGGCGTGCCCGACACCGGCGAGCCGTCCTTCCGGGGCGTCACCCTGGCGGTGAACCTGGAGTCGCCCGAGCGGGTGGACGCCGCCCTGCGGACGGCCGTCGAGGCCGGCGCCACGGTGGTCAAGCCGCCGGAGCCCACCAGCTGGGGCGGCTACTCCGGCTACTTCGAGGACCCGGACGGCCACCTCTGGGAGCTGGCCCACAACCCCTTCTTCCCGTTCACCGAGGACGGCTCGCTCGACCTCCCGTGAGCCCGGCCCGCCGTACGCCCGGCCCGCCGTACGCCCGGCCCGCCGTGAGCCGTTCCCGCCGTGAGCCCCGGCACCCCCGCAGGGCCCGAGGGCTCCCGCGGGGGCCGGGGAAGAGACCCGGCGCCGGATCCCGGCGTCAGCCCTTGGAGCGCGCCTTGAAGGCGGCCTTGCGGGCCTCCTTGGCCACCGCGCGGTCCAGGTGCAGCTCGCCCACCACCTCCAGCACGTCCGCCGTGTACGGGTGGTCGACCCGCCAGAGCTCGCCGAAGTAGCTCGCCGGGTTGTCCGTCACCGGCAGCTCGGCGATCAGCTCACGCAGCATCTCCGCATCGCCGCCCGTGTCCAGCAGCTGCGCGGCGAAGGTGTCCACCACGGTCCACAGCGCCATCGCCCGCTCCGGCGCCGGCACGTCGGCGGCCCCACGGCCGACCAGCCAGGCCCGCGCGCCCCCGCCCAGCTCCGGGTCGTCCAGCACCTCCCGGACGGCGGGCTCGGCGCCCTCGCCCAGCATGGTCAGCGCGAGCTGGCAGAGCATCCGCCGCATCGGGGCGTACGCGTCGCTGCCGCGCGCCGCGGCCAGCAGCTCGCGCGCCGCCGCCTCCGGCTCCCGGTCGGTGATCCAGACCTTCAGCTCCTCGTCCGGCAGGACGTTGGCGGCCTCGCAGACGCCGCGCAGCAGCTCGACGGCGTCGCCCTGCGCCAGGTCGCCGACCAGCGGGGCGTCGTAACCGTCCTCCAGCAGCCACTTCCGGATGCCGTACTGGCCGAGCGGGGTCAGCCGGACCAGCCCGAAGCGGGCCGACTCCTCCTCGTCCAGCGGCTCCTCGCCGACCGCGGGGAGCGCCGGCTCCGCGCCCTCCTCGGTCTCCTCCTCGTCGAAGAGCTCCGGGTCGATCGGGCGGTAGTCCAGCACGCCCAGCTCGGCGAGATCGCCCAGCATCGGGTCCAGGGCGACCATCACATCGGTGATGTCGCCGAGCAGCTCCTCGCTCGGCTCCTCCCCCTCGGGCACCACCAGCAGCGCGGCCAGCACCCCCAGCGGCACGGTCTCGGTGCCCGGCTCGGCGAACGCGGTGGTCTCGTACAGCACCTGGAGCGCCTCGTCGAGCAGTTCGGCGGCCTCGTCCCGGGCGTCCTCGACCTGCGCCAGCCGGTCCTCGTCCTCCTCGGTCTCGGCACCGGGCTCGGCCGGCTCCCCGGCCTCCTCCCCCTCGGGCAGCGAGTCCGCCTCCACGGCCAGCTCCCGGACGATCCCGGCGGCGGTCAGCCAGAGCTCCAGGACGGTCTCCGGGTCCCCCTCCTCGGCCGGCTCCAGGTCCGGCCCCGGGATGGCCACGTGCTCGCCGGCCGCGGTGGTGCCGATCTCGATCAGGTCCAGGTCGCACGCCAGCGACCAGGCCCGCATCGCCTCGACCACCGCCTCCTCCGGCGCGTCGCCCTGCTCCGGGGCGAGGCCCAGCAGCCGGGCGGCGGGCGCCCGGTCCGGGCCGGTCAGGTCGCCGTGCTCGTCCACCGGCCGGTGCGGGGCCGTCCAGCGGGCCAGCTTCAGCGCGTACCCGAACATCGGCACGGCCTTCGCCTGCGCGGTCAGCTCCGCCTCGGACGGCAGCATGACCGGCGGCACCAGCACGGCCGCGTCGTCCAGGTCCTCGTCGTCCAGCCCGTGCGCGGCGAACGCCCCGTAGAGGTCCTGCAGCTCCAGATCCGCCGGCAGCACCGCCCCGGCCGACCCCTCGTCCGGTGCGCCCTCCGACGAGGCCCCAGCGTTCTTCCGACGTCGTCCGGCCATCGTTGTGCGTTCTCCCTACACCGAGCGGTCAGCCGATCGACACTCCGGAAATCAGCTCCGTGTGCCGGTCCACTACCTCAGCGTATAGGCCGGGCACCTCCGGCGCCCGGCCTCCAGGGGCGCGCGCCGCAACCGTGCGCCCACCCCTTATCCTTCGAAACGGTGCCGTGCCCACCCCGCGCGGACCACCGGGCAACGACGCCCATCCCTCAGCTCATCCGCTCCACCAGGGAGCCCCGCACCGCGGCCACCACCACAGCGCCTCAGGACGGGTGCGCCGGCACACCCCGCCGACCCGGTGGTGCCCTGCCTCAGGAGATCCCTTACATGGCGGACCTCTCCCCCGCCGGCCCCGGCCTGCGCACCGCGCAGCTCGACGGACGCCGACTGTCGGAGGCCCTGCTTCCCCTGGAGCTCGCGCCGCGCGCCCAGCTCCAGCTCGCCGCGATCAGCCGCTGGAACGCGCTGCGCGGTGTCCGGGTCGGCCTGGTGTCGACCGCGCTGCTGCTGATGCTGATCGGTGCCAATCTTGCGACGCCGATCTACCCGCTCCTCCAGCAGCGCCTCTCCCTGACCCCGCTCGACACCACGATCCTCTTCACGGTCTACGTGTTCGCGCTGGTCCCCGTCCTGGCCGTGGTCGGCCACTGGTCCGACCACCTCGGCCGGCGCGCCCTGATCCTGCCCGCCGTGGCACTGGCCGCCGCCGGCGACGTCGTGTTCGCCACCGCGGGCGGCTTCTGGCAGCTCGCCGCCGGCCGCGCCGTCCAGGGCATCGCGGTGGGCCTGTCCACCGGCGCCGCCGGCGCCGCCCTCGGCGACCTGCTGCCGGACCGCCCCACCCTGGCCGCCAAGCTCACGCTGGCCTGTTCCGCGGGCGGCGTCGCGATCGGCCCGATCGTCGGCGCGCTGCTGTCCGGCGGGTCCGACCCGCTGCTGACGCCGTTCCTGCTGCACGCCGTCGGCCTGCTGGCGCTCTGCGTGCCGCTCGCCCTGGTGCACCCGCGGATGCCCGGCCGCAACCGCCCGCCGGCCGCCCCGCCGCGCATCACCACCCCGGCGCACCTGCGCCCGCAGCGCCTCGCCCTGCCGACCACCGGCCGCCGGGAGTTCCTGCTGGCCGCCGGCGCCGGGTTCATCTCCTACGGGGTCTTCGGCGTCTACCTGGCCCTCGCCCCGGCCTTCTCCGCCCGGCTGCTGCACACCTCCTCGCACCTGACCGGCGCGGTCGTGGCCGCGCTGCTGCTCGGCTCCTCCGCCGCCGCCCAGCTGCTCGTCCCGCCGACCGCGGACCGCCTGGTCATCGCCCTCGGCATGACCGGCCTGGCGACCGGCCTCGGCCTGGTCGTCACCGCCCAGTACACCGGCACCCCGGCGCTGCTGTTCATCGGCAGCGTCCTCGGCGGCATCTGCCAGGGCGTCGCGTTCCGCTCGCTCTTCACCACCGCCGTCGCCGCGATGAACCCGGAGCGGCGGGGCTCGGAGCTGAGCTCACTGTGGATCATCGTCTACCTGGGCAGCTCCGCGCCGATCATCGCCGTCGGCGCCCTCACCCAGCGCTACGGCCTCCTCCCCGCCGTCAGCGGCTTCGCCACCGTCGCCGCCGTCGCCTGCGCGGGCCTGGCCCTCGCTGTGGCCAGGAGCCCGAAGCGCGCCTGACCCACCCACGAACGCCGCCGGCCCGGGACGGATCTCCGTCCCGGGCCGGCGGCGTCGTGTCCGGGGCCTACGCGGTCCAGGGCTTCCAGGCGCTCGTACCGAAGTCAAAACGGAACGGATCCGGTAGCCGCACCTGATCGCCGAACTTCCACTCCCCGAGCACCGCGTAGCTGCCTTCCTTGCGGTCCGGGTCACCGAACAACGTGATCCCCGGGTTCCGCGGGTCGCGGTCCACCAGCAAGTAGTACGGCACACCGGTGCGGGCGTAACCGCTCCACTTCGTGGGCTTGACCCGTCGGCCGAGTACGGGACGGCGATCGTTGTGCGCGTTGGAGGAGGACGTCACCTCGACCACCAGGCCGACCTGATCCGGCAGGAGGTGCGTCACGTTATCCGCCACCCCGCGCTCCTCCACATCCGCGTCCACCACGACGAGATCCGGAATGTAGCCGTCCCCGATCTCCACGAGATCGACGTTGACCGTCTGAACCACCCGCCAAGGGTAGGTCCGATCCTTGAAGCGGGCGTACTCGATGCCGCGCTGGATGTCCGAGAGGATCACTGCATGGATGAAGACAGGCGCCGGTGACACGACGAACTCCCCTCCGATCACCTCGACCCGCGTACCGTCGTCCGGGATCCGCAGATACTCGTCGAGCTCCCCCCGGACCCACATGGCGTACGGCGAGTCGGGCAACGTCCAGTGTCCGACCGCTTCCACAGCCATCACGTCGCTCCCTCCGTGGTCGCGGCACCAGCCTGGCCGCCCGTTGGCAGATATACCACTGCCGCACGAATACTTCCCCCGAAGGAGAGACTCGCGCGGCAGTGGGTTGACGAAGGCCCGACCGTCAGACGTTGAAGCCGAGGGCGCGGAGCTGCTCGCGGCCGTCGTCGGTGATCTTGTCCGGGCCCCACGGCGGCATCCAGACCCAGTTGATGCGCAGGTCCTGGACGAGGCCGTCGGTGGCGGTCTTGGCCTGGTCCTCGATGACGTCGGTCAGCGGGCAGGCCGCCGAGGTGAGCGTCATGTCGATGGTGGCCACGTCGGACTCGTCGATGTGGATGCCGTAGATCAGGCCCAGGTTGACGACGTCGATCCCCAGCTCGGGGTCGACGACGTCCATCAAGGCCTCGGTCAGGTCCTCGACGGAGACGGTGCCGGCGGTGGTGCCGACGATGCCCGGCGGCGCCTCTTCGGCGGAAGGGGCGGGCGTCTCGGTGTCACTCATGGTCTGTCCTCCTCTTCTGCTTCAGTCGTTGACGGCGGGCCGTGCGGCCAGCGCCTGGGCGGTGGCGTCCTTCCAGGCCATCCAGCTCAGCAGCGCGCACTTGACCCGGGCCGGGTACTTGGAGACGCCGGCGAACGCGATCGCGTCCTCCAGCACCTCCTCGTCGCCCTCGCCCTGGCCCTTGCTCTGCATCAGCTCCAGGAAGGCCTCCTGGACGGTCTGCGCCTCGCCCACGGTCTTGCCGACCACCAGGTCGTTCAGCACCGAGGCGCTGGCCTGGCTGATGGAACAGCCCTGCGACTCGTACGAGACGTCCGCGACCTTGGCACCGTCGAGCCTCACCCGCAGGGTGATCTCGTCGCCGCAGGTCGGGTTGACGTGGTGCACCTCGGCGTCGCCGTCCCGCAGCCCCTTGCCGTGGGGGTTGCGGTAGTGGTCCAGGATGATGTCCTGGTACATCGAGTCGAGCTTCATGATCGCGTGCCCCGTCCCGTCAGCCGAAGAAGTTCCGGACGTGGTGCAGGCCGGCGATCAGGGCGTCGACCTCGCCCGGCGTCGAGTACAGATAGAACGACGCCCGCGTGGTCGCAGGAATTCCGTACCGCAGGCAGACCGGCCGCGCGCAGTGGTGCCCGACCCGGACGGCGATACCCTGCTCGTCCAGCACCTGGCCCACGTCGTGCGGGTGGATGTCGCCCAGCGTGAACGAGATCGCGGCACCGCGGTCCACGGCCGTGCGCGGGCCGATGATCCGCAGGTCCGGGACCTCCAGCAGGCGCTCGACCGCGTACTCGGTGATCGCGTGCTCGTGGGCGGCGATCTTCTCCATGCCGATGCCGGACAGGTAGTCGACGGCCGCGCCCAGCCCGACCGCCTGGGCGATCGGCGGGGTGCCGGCCTCGAACTTGTGCGGCGCCGGGGCGTAGGTGGACGAGCCCATGGTGACGGTCTCGATCATCTCGCCGCCGCCGAGGAACGGCGGGAGGTCCTCCAGCAGCTCCTGGCGGCCCCAGAGCACGCCGATGCCGGTCGGGGCCAGCATCTTGTGGCCGGTGAAGGCGACGAAGTCGGCCTCCAGCGCCTGCACGTCCAGCACCATGTGCGGCGCGGCCTGCGAGGCGTCGATCAGGACCAGCGCGCCGACCGACTGGGCCTTGCGCACGATCGTCTCGACCGGGTTGACGGTGCCGAGCAGGTTGGAGACCAGGGTGAAGGAGACCACCTTGGTCTTCTCGGTGATCAGCTCGTCGATGTTCGAGAGGTCGAGCCGGCCCTCGTCGGTCAGCCCGAACCACTTCAGCTTCGCGCCGGTGCGCTGCGAGAGCAGCTGCCACGGCACGATGTTGGAGTGGTGCTCCATCTCCGTGATGACGATCTCGGAGTCCTGGTCCACCCGGTAGGGCTCGTCGGCCCAGCCGAGCATGTTGGCGACCAGGTTGAGCGACTCCGAGGCGTTCTTGGTGAAGATCACCTCGTTGCGGCTGGGCGCGTTGATGAACGCCGCGACCTTGTCACGGGCGCCCTCGTACAGCGCCGTGGCCTCCTCGGCCAGCACGTGCACGCCGCGGTGGACGTTGGCGTTGTGCCGCTCGTAGTAGGCGTTCAGCGCGTCCAGCACCTGGCGCGGCTTCTGCGAGGTGGCCGCGTTGTCCAGGTAGACGAGCGGCTTCTCCTCGTGCAGCAGCCGCTGCAGGACGGGGAAGTCCTTGCGGATCGCGTCGGTGTCGAGCAGGCCCTTCAGGGCCGCCGACTCGTGAGCACGGGTCACTCGGATGCGCCCCCCTTCACGTAGGCCTCGTAGCCCTCCTCCTCCAGCTTGTCGGCCAGCTCGGCACCGCCGGACTCGACGATGCGGCCGCCCGCGAAGACGTGGACGTGGTCGGGCTTGATGTAGCGCAGGATGCGGGTGTAGTGGGTCACCAGCAGGGTGCCGACCTCGCCGGACTCGCGGACCCGGTTGATGCCCTCGGAGACGATGCGCAGCGCGTCGACGTCCAGGCCGGAGTCGGTCTCGTCGAGGATCGCGATCTTCGGCTTGAGCAGCTCCAGCTGGAGGATCTCGTGGCGCTTCTTCTCACCGCCGGAGAAGCCCTCGTTGACGTTGCGCTCGGCGAAGGCCGGGTCCATCTGGAGGGCGGCCATCGCCTCCTTGACCTCCTTCACCCAGGTGCGCAGCTTGGGGGCCTCGCCGCGGACCGCGGTGGCGGCGGTGCGCAGGAAGTTGGAGACCGAGACACCGGGGACCTCGACCGGGTACTGCATCGCCAGGAAGACGCCGGCGCGGGCGCGCTCGTCGACCGACATCTCCAGCACGTCCTCGCCGTCCAGCAGCACCGAGCCGCCGGTGACGGTGTACTTGGGGTGGCCGGCGAGCGAGTAGGCCAGGGTGGACTTGCCGGAGCCGTTCGGACCCATGATGGCGTGGGTCTCGCCCTGCTTCACGGTCAGGTCGACGCCCTTCAGGATCTCCCGGGGGCCGTTCTCCGCCTCGACGGAGACGTGCAGGTCACGGATTTCAAGGGTTGCCATGTGTACTCAGGACTCCTGGTTGACGGAGACGAGCACATCGTCCCCTTCGATCTTTACGGGGTAGACAGCGACCGGCTTGGTGGCGGGCAGGCCGGAGGGCTTGCCGGTGCGCAGGTCGAAGCTGGAGCCGTGCAGCCAGCACTCGATCATGCAGTCCTCGACCTCGCCCTCGGAGAGCGAGACGTTCGCGTGCGAGCAGGTGTCGTTGATCGCGAACACCCCCTCGTCGGTGCGGACGACGGACACCGGCACGCCGTTGAGGTCGACCCGCTTGGGCACGTCCTCGGCCAGCTCACTGAGCGCGCAGGCGCGGAGAAAACTCATCGGGTTCAGACCGCCGCTTCCAGCTCGGCCTCGATCTTCTCCATCAGGTGGTCCTGGATCTCGGCGACACCGATCTGCTGGACCAGCTCGGCGAAGAAGCCGCGCACCACCAGGCGGCGGGCCTCGTCGGCCGGGATGCCGCGGGCCTGCAGGTAGAACAGCTGCTCGTCGTCGAAGCGGCCGGTGGCGGAGGCGTGTCCGGCGCCGACGATCTCGCCGGTCTCGATCTCCAGGTTGGGGATCGAGTCGACCCGGGCGCCGTCGGTGAGCACCAGGTTGCGGTTGTGCTCGTAGGTGTCGGTGCCCTCGGCGGCCGCGCGGATCAGCACGTCGCCGACCCAGACCGCGTGCGCGTCCTGGCCCTGCAGCGCGCCCTTGTAGACGACGTTGGAGCGGCAGTGCGGGGTGTCGTGGTCGATGACCAGACGGTGCTCCAGGTGCTGGCCGGCGTCGGCGAAGTAGAGGCCGAACAGCTCGGCCTCGCCGCCGGGCGCCGCGTAGGTGACCCGCGGGTGGATGCGGACCAGGTCGCCGCCGAAGGTGACGACCACGGACTTCAGCGAGGCGTCCCGGCCGACCAGGGCGGTCTGCTGGGCGGCGTGCACCGCGTCCCGGTCCCAGTCCTGGACCGAGACGAAGGTGAGCTTGGCGCCGTCGCCGAGCAGCAGCTCGACGTTGGCGGCGCGGGTGCCGGTGCCGGTGTGGTTCAGCACCACGACGGCCTCGGCGAACGGCTTGACGTCGATGACCACGTGCGCGAAGCGGGTGCCGCCCTCGCCGTGCACGTCGATCTTCACCGGCTCGGTGAGCACCGTCTCCTTGGGGACGGTGACGACCAGCGCCTGCTCGAAGGCGCTGAACGCCTGCGCGGCGACCCGGTCGACCGGCTTGCCGGCCTTGCCGAGGCGGGCGTCGTCGCGGCCGACGGTCTCGGCGGTGACGCCGTCCGGCAGGCTCAGCTCGACCTTGTCCTCGCCCTTGTCGGCGGAGGCGGCGCTGCCGTCGTGCAGACCGCCGAGGCGGTGCAGCGGGGTGAACCGCCAGTCCTCCTCGCGGCCGGTCGGCACCGGGAAGTCGCCGACCTCGTAGGAGGGCTCGACCGCGACGCGGGCGTCGATCGGCTGCTGGACGGTGGCACGGCCGGTGCCGGGGCCGGCGAGCTGCGCGCCGGCGCCGGCGGTACCGACCTCGATCGACCCGGCGGTGGTGGAGCCGGTGGGGGTGTTGACGTCAGCCATGGCTGTCGTAGTGCTCTCTTCCTAAGAATGCGGACAAGGACTGCGTGCGGCTGCTCGTCAGCCGACGGAGCCCTCCATCTGCAGCTCGATCAGCCGGTTCAGCTCCAGCGCGTACTCCATCGGCAGCTCACGCGCGATCGGCTCGACGAAGCCGCGGACGATCATCGCCATCGCCTCGAACTCGGTCATGCCGCGGCTCATCAGGTAGAAGAGCTGGTCCTCGCTGACCTTGGAGACCGTCGCCTCGTGGCCCATGGACACGTCGTCCTCGCGGACGTCCACGTACGGGTAGGTGTCCGAGCGGGAGATGGTGTCGACCAGCAGGGCGTCGCAGAGCACGTTGGACTTGGCGCCCTTGGAGCCCTCGCCGATCTCGATCAGACCGCGGTAGGAGGTGCGGCCACCACCCCGCGCCACCGACTTGGAGACGATGTTGGAGGAGGTGTTCGGCGCCATGTGGACCATCTTGGCGCCGGCGTCCTGGTGCTGCCCCTCGCCGGCGAAGGCGATCGACAGGGTCTCGCCCTTGGCGTGCTCGCCCATCAGGTAGACGGCCGGGTACTTCATGGTGACCTTGGAACCGATGTTGCCGTCGATCCACTCCATGGTCGCGCCCTCGTACGCCACGGCGCGCTTGGTGACCAGGTTGTAGACGTTGTTCGACCAGTTCTGGATCGTCGTGTAGCGGCAGCGGCCGCCCTTCTTGACGATGATCTCGACGACCGCGGAGTGCAGCGAGTCGGAGGAGTAGATCGGCGCGGTGCAGCCCTCGACGTAGTGGACGTAGGCGTCCTCGTCGACGATGATCAGCGTCCGCTCGAACTGGCCCATGTTCTCGGTGTTGATCCGGAAGTAGGCCTGCAGCGGGATGTCGACGTGGACACCCTTCGGCACGTAGATGAAGGAGCCGCCGGACCACACCGCGGTGTTCAGCGCGGCGAACTTGTTGTCGCCGGCCGGGATGACGGTGCCGAAGTACTCCTTGAAGATCTCCGGGTGCTCGCGCAGCGCGGTGTCGGTGTCCAGGAAGATGACGCCCTGCTCCTCCAGGTCCTCGCGGATCTGGTGGTAGACGACCTCGGACTCGTACTGCGCGGCGACACCGGCGACCAGGCGCTGCTTCTCCGCCTCCGGGATGCCCAGCTTGTCGTACGTCGCCTTGATGTCGGCCGGCAGGTCCTCCCAGGACTCGGCCTGCTTCTCGGTCGAGCGGACGAAGTACTTGATGTTGTCGAAGTCGATGCCGGAGAGGTCGGAGCCCCAGGTCGGCATGGGCTTCTTGCCGAACAGCTTGAGGCCCTTGAGCCGCAGGTTCAGCATCCACTCGGACTCGTTCTTCTTCGCGGAGATGTCGCGGACGACGTCCTCGCTGAGACCGCGCTTGGCAGCGGCACCCGCGGTGTCCGGGTCGGCCCAGCCGTACTCGTAGGTGCCCAGGCCTTCGAGCTCCGGGTGCGAAACGGTGTCAGTCATGCGAGCTTCCTAACGCGCGGACGCTGAGTCTTCGGTGGACGTACCGGCAGTCGGCACTGCATCGGAACCGCCCGCGGAACGCAGGGTGGGCGACGATGCGGCACCGGGTGCCGGCACATAGGTGGTGCAGACCCCGTCGCCGTGGGCGATCGTGGCCAGCCGTTGCACATGGGTGCCCAGCAGCTGGGAGAAGACCTCGGTCTCCGCCTCGCACAGCTGCGGGAACTGCTCGGCGATGTGCGCGACCGGGCAGTGGTGCTGGCAGAGCTGGGCGCCCGCCGGGGCTTTCGCCGCGGCCGACGGGACCCGCCGCACCGTGGCAGCGTACCCGTCGGCGCTCAGCGCCTGGGCGAGCGCCTCGGCGCGCTCCCCCGCCTCGGCCTGACGCACGGCGTCGAGGTAGCGCTCGCCCTGCCGCCCGAACCGGGCCCGGGCGAAGGCGGCGACCGCCTCCTCGCCGGCCTTGCCGCCGCCCACGGCGTCCGAGATCCAGCGCAGCGCGTCGGCGGCGAGCTGGTCGTACGCCTGGTAGAAGGCGTCCCGGCCGGCGTCGGTGAGGGCGAAGACCTTGGCCGGGCGGCCCCGGCCCCGGCTGCCGTACACCCGCTGCTCGCGGGCGTCGACCAGGCCGGCGGCGGCCAGTCCGTCCAGGTGGCGGCGGACGGCCGCGGTGGTGAGGCCGAGCCTGGTCGCCAGGTCGGCGGCGGAGGAGGGGCCGTGGTCGAGGATCGAACGGGCGACCCGGTCCCGGGTCGCGCGGTGACCCTCCAGCAGCACCTCGGCCGCCGTCGCGGGCACGGCGCAGCCGGGGGCCGACTCGGCCTCCTCCTGCGGGGCGTGCTCGCGCATGTTTTTCACAACACCAGTGTTGCGTAATTACTTCCGACAGGACAAGCCGTGATGCAGGCCTCACTCGTGTCATCTGTCACGCAGGTAAGGCTTACCTGACCTGCGAAAACGATCACGGTGGGGGCCGTCGCACCCGGTTGCGCCGGGGCCGCACCGGGCCGCAGCGGGCTGACCTGCGCAGCTACGGGGTGGGGTGGGGCGGGGGCGGCCCCGCGTCTGCCGCGCGCCTGCCGTGCGTCTGCCCTGCGTCGACGTGGCCTCGGCGCGGGGCGCCGTGTTCACCCCTCTTAGACTCGCCGGTATGCATTCCGAACCCGCGGTCCAGATCACCGGGCTGGTCAAGCGCTACGGCGAGAAGACCGCGGTGGACGGTCTCGACCTCACCATCGCCCGCGGCGCCGTCACCGCCGTGCTCGGCCCCAACGGCGCCGGCAAGACGACCACCATCGAGACCTGCGAGGGCTACCGCCGCCCCGACGCCGGCACCGTCCGGGTGCTCGGCCTCGACCCGGTCACGCAGAGCGCCGCGCTGCGCCCCCGGATCGGCGTGATGCTGCAGTCCGGCGGCGTGTACGCGGGCGCCCGCGCCGTCGAGATGCTCCGGCACACCGCGAAGCTGCACGCCCACCCGCTGGACGTGGACGCGCTGGTGGAGCGGCTCGGCCTCGGCTCCTGCGGCCGCACCACCTACCGCCGGCTCTCCGGCGGCCAGCAGCAGCGGCTCGCCCTGGCGATGGCCGTGGTCGGCCGCCCCGAGCTGGTCTTCCTGGACGAGCCCACCGCCGGCCTCGACCCGCAGGCCCGCCGCGCCACCTGGGACCTCGTCCGCGACCTCCGCCGGGACGGCGTCACCGTGGTCGTCACCACCCACCACATGGACGAGGCCGAGCAGCTGGCCGACCGGGTCGCCGTCGTCGACCACGGCCGGGTGATCGCCGAGGGGACGACGGACGAGCTCTGCCGCGGCGGCGCCGAGTCGTCGCTGCGCTTCGACGGCCCGCCCGGCCTGGACCTCGGCCCGCTGCTCAAGGAGCTGCCCGAGGGCGCCACCGCCACCGAGCCCGCCCCCGGCAGCTACCGCATCGAGGCGCCCGTCGACCCGCAGCTGCTGGCCACCGTCACTGGCTGGTGCGCGGCCTCCGGCATCCTGCCCGAGCGGCTCGCCGTGCAGCGCCGCAGCCTCGAAGACGTCTTCCTCGACCTGACCGGACGGGACCTGCGCTCGTGACCTCCGTGGACTACTCCCCCAAGCCGGGCGCCGCGCCCGTCGGCCGGATGCTGCTCGCCCAGACGGCGTTCGAGACGAAGATGCTGCTGCGCAACGGTGAGCAGCTGCTGCTCACCGTCGTCATCCCGACCGTGCTGCTGGTGCTCTTCTCGGCCGTGGACATCGTCGCAGTGGACGGGCCCGGCAAGCGGGTCGACTTCCTGGCGCCGGGGCTGCTGGCGCTGGCCGTGATGTCCACCGCCTTCACCGGGCAGGCCATCGCCACCGGCTTCGAGCGGCGTTACGGGGTGCTGAAGCGGCTGGGCGCCAGCCCGCTGCCGCGGTGGGCGCTGCTCACCGCGAAGACGGGGTGCGTGCTGGTGACGGAGGCGCTTCAGGTGGCGCTGCTGTCGGCGATCGCGCTGGCGCTGGGCTGGTCCCCGCAGGGCGACCCGTTCAGTGTCCTGGCGCTCCTGGTTCTCGGGACGGCGGCCTTCTCGGGCCTCGGCCTGCTGATGGCCGGGACGCTCCGGGCGGAGGCCACGCTGGCCGCGGCGAACCTGGTGTTCATCCTGCTGCTGCTGGCGGGCGGGGTGATCGTCCCGCTGTCGAAGTTCCCGGCGGCGGTGCAGTCGGTGCTGGAGCTGCTGCCGATCGCCGCGCTCTCCGACGGTCTGCGGTCGGTGCTGCAGACCGGCGCCGGGGTGCCGTGGGCCGACCTCGGCATCCTGGGCGGCTGGGCGGTCGTCGCTCTGGCCGCCGCGGCCCGCTTCTTCCGCTGGGAGTAGCCCGGTTCGAGCTACGCCGCGAGGCCCCCGCCCCTGGTGGGCGGGGGCCTTCGCGTTGGCGACTCAGGTCGGTATGCGGTGGCGGCCGGTCGCGCTGGGCGGCCTCGGGATCTCGGGACCGTAGTGACCGGCCTGCCTGGCGATCCAGGCGTACTCGTGGGTGCCGTCGGGAAGCGGGCGCAGCTCCCACCGGCCGTGGGGGGTGATCGGCTCCGGGGCGACGTCGTTGACCTTGAGGGCCGTGACGACGCCGAGAGCGACCGTGACGAAGGCGAGCGCGAGCAGGGTGAGGAGCGCCGCGCCGACGAGGAAGTTCGCGGTACCGGTGTTCATCGGCGGGCGCTCACGCGGCGCGGTCCAGCTCGAACCAGACGCACTTGCCCTTGCCGCGTCTGCGCGGGGCCGCACCAAAGCGGTGGGTGAGCGAGCGGACGAGGTGCAGGCCCCGGCCGGACTCCTCGTAGGGGTCGGCGGAGAGGCGGGGCGCGGGAAGCACCGGGCTGCCGTCCGCAACGGAGACGCGCACCGTGCGGTCGGCGGACAGGACGACCACCACGGTCGGCGCGGGGTCGCCTCCGTGCTTCCAGGCATTGACGAACAGCTCGTGCAGGGCGAGTTCGGCGTCGGAGATGAGGTCGTCCGGCCAGCCGGCGGCGGTGAGGACGTCACGCAGCTCGTCCCTGGCGGCGGACCAGTCGGGCGGGTTGGACGGATTGAGGGCACACATGGGAAACCTCCGAGAGAGGTGGGGTGCGAGGTGATCCGGCGGAGACATCGCCGTGAGCCGAGCCAGAGCGGGGCTGGTTGATGCCGCGCATGGCTGCTCTGCGGTGCGAGGGCAGCAGGCGCCTACTGCCAAGGAGACAGGCGTTACTGACGATCCGTCGGATCGCTGTGATGAAGACCATAGCGCACAGCTACCTAAAATTAAGTAGCGATCCGGGAAGTTACCTCCCCAGGGGGACGGATGGCCGTGCCGACGAGCAGAGCGGCAGACTGATCCCACGAGACGCCGAGAGGACACCATGCCCGGTCGCCACAACCCGACCCTCCGCCAGCGCCGCCTGGGTGCCGAGTTGCGAAGGATGCGAGAACAAGCCGGCCTCGGTGGCAGCGAACTCGCCCGCACGCTCGGCGTGAGTGCCGCCCACGTAACCCAGCTGGAGACCGGGAAGAGCAGTGTCAGCGCAGACAGGCTCCGGAGCTTCGCAGCGGCATGCAAGTGCACCAACCAGCCGCTCATCGATGCCCTCGCCGGCGTGGCAGCCGAGCGGACGAGGAACTGGTGGGACGAGTACCGGGGAACCCTGGGCGCAGCCTTCCTCGATGTGGCAGAGCTGGAAGGCTACGCGGACGGGATCGTCACCTACACCATCACCTTCGTTCCAGGACTGCTTCAAACCAAGGCGTATGCCACCTCGGTTTTCAATCGGGCGATCCCGCCGCTGCCCCAGCATGAAGTCGATACCAGGCTGGCATTCCGCCTTCAGAGGCAGAACGTCGTTCGGTCCGGCAAAACCACGTACTCGGCCTTCATCCACGAAGCTGCGCTCCGCATGCAGTTCAGCGGGCCGACGGTTCTTGCCGAACAGCTCGATTCCCTCATCAAGGACTCCGAAAGCCAGAGCATCACAGTTCGCGTCGTGCCGTTCGAGATCGAGTCCCTTCCCGGCCCCAGCGAGAACTTCACCTATGCAAGAGGCCCGGTCCCAGAGCTCGACACCATCCAGATGGACGTCAGCTACGGCCACCTTCTACTCGATGCTCCGGCGCAACTCGCAAATTACAGGGAGATCCTGACTCGCATGGCGTCCGTAGCCCTCACCGAAGAGGACTCACGCGAGTTCATCCTGTCCATCAAGAAGGAGATCGAGAGCAAGAATGGCTAGTCCCGCGTGGCAGAAGTCCAGCTACTCCAGTGCCAATAACGCTTGCATCGAGGTACGCACGGCCAACGACCTGATCGAACTCCGCGAATCCGACGACGCCACCACCATCCTCCGCACCACCCCCACCAACTTCGCCAAGCTCCTCCAGGCCATCAAAGCCGGCCAGTTCGACCACCACACCCGCTGAACACCCATCACCTCACCCGGCGTAGGAAGTCGGATCCGCCGACTTCCTACGCCAATCCCGGACTCAACTTCCCGAGAGGCCCCGGATGCCTGACACCCCCTGGCAGAAGTCCAGCTACTCCGGCGCAAACGCCGACTGCGTCGAGGTACGCACGGCCAACGACCTGATCGAACTCCGCGAATCCGACGACGCCACCACCATCCTCCGCACCACCCCCACCAACTTCGCCAAGCTCCTCCAGGCCATCAAAGCCGGCCAGTTCGACCACTACACCCAGCCCACCGCATAGCCGTGCGGGCCATGCGGTGGGCACCTGCAGCGTGAGCCGCGTCAGTCGCACAGGGCTGCCACTTGCGCCTTCACCAGTCCCGTACTCCGGGGGATGCTCTCGCCGTTCCTCAGGTCGGCCCCGAGGTCGAAGACGTTGGCGGCGAGGACCAGCTGTCGCTCACCGTCGACGGTGGTGAGCGAGATGCTGGTGAACCCGGGTCCGCCGCCGTCGGTCTCCCAGACACCGACCGGCGTCCTGGTGTCCGGCCCCGAGCCGCACGGCAGGTCCATGCGCTGCACGCCGAGTCCGTACGCCGCCCGCATGTCGGGGAACTGCACCGTGGTCAGGAGTTCGCGCTGCTGGGCGGGGCGCAGCAGCTTGCCGGCGAACAGGGCCCGGTGGAATCGGGCCAGGTCGTCGACCGTGGAGACCATGGCGCCGGCGGTCCAGTCGTACGACGGGCTGAATCGGGTGACGTCCTGTCCCTTGAGGTCGTAACCGTGCAGATGAGGGCCGTGAATGGCTGGGTCGGTCAGCGGGAAGGAGGTGTCCTTGAGGCCGAGCGGGTCGAGAATCCGCCGACGGATCTCGGCGGGTGCGCTGTGGTGTGTGGCCGCCTCGATCACCAGACCGGCGAGTAGGTAGTTGGTGTTGGAGTAGTTCCAGCGCTCGCCGGGCGCGAACAGCGGCTTGTGCCGGACGGCACGGGCGATCACCTCCCGCGGGGTGTAGACGTAGTCCCGGTCCTGGCGCTCCAGATAGGGGGCGAAGAACTCCGGCTCGGTGGTGGGGTCGTAGATGCCCGAGGTGTGGTTGAGCAGCTGCCGAACGGTGATGGTCCGGCCGTCGTTGCCGTTTCCCCGGACCACACCGGGCAGCCACTTCTCCACGCTGTCGTCCAGCGAGAGCCGCCCTTCGCCCTCCAGTTGGAGAAGCACCGTCGACACGAACGACTTGGTGTTACTGGCGATCCGGAACCGCTGGTCCGGACGGGCCCGCTCGCCGCTCGCCGTGTCCGCGAGCCCGGCCGCCACCCGTGACTCCCGCTCTCCGCGCCTGGTGTATGCCACGACTCCCGGGAATCCGTCCGCGACCGCCTGCTCGATGCCCTCCCTGACGCCGGTGGGCGGCGCGGCCGACACCCGCTCCGCAGCGGCCGCCGACGGGAGGAACCCCGACACCGCCACCACGCACATTCCCGCCCACAGTGCTGCGGCCCCCGCACGTACCCTCATCGCTCTCCCCTGTTCCTGGTGTCCGTCCCCGTTCACGTCCACCGTGCCGGACCTCGCACCGGTCGCCCAGCGTGCTGGCACCCGGTTCGGTACGGCGGTTTTCCTCACCACTCCGTCCATGGCGAGCGGGGCGGACCCGTTCGCGGCCGACGGGCTCGGCGCTCAGGACCCTCGGGCGTCTGCAGGGCCTCTTCCTGCTCCAGCTGCGGCGGCAGCCCAACGCCTAACTGGCCGACTCCGACACGTTCTCCTCACTCCGAGTGGCTGGCCTCAGTAACGTGCCTGAGTGAGTGTGCGTCTCGTCGTGGAAGGAGACCGGTGGGCAAGCATCGGTGCGAACGCTGTGGGTGCAGGCTCAGTAGGTACAACCCGAACAGGGAGGTCTGCAGCCCGTGCGGAAGGGTCGCTCCGCCGCTTATTCCCCCGGCCGTACCGAGCAGCGTCTGGCGCGATCGCGAGGTACGGTCGGCACTCGCCGAGTCGGGTTTCGGCCGGTTGAGTCGGCGATTACGGGAGCTCGTCCCCCTCCGACAGTCCGAGCTGGCAGAACTGACCGGCCTGAGCCAGGGATACCTGTCGAGGTTGGAAGCAGGACGGGTCCGGCTGACCCGCATCGATCGGATCGTCGAGTTCCTGAATGGGCTGAACGTTCCCGCCGAGTTGGTGGCGCTCCCCTTGCGGGCAACGCTTCCCGGCTCGTCGAGTGGCGTGGTTCCGGGTTCACTCGCACCTCACGAGGACGCCGCCCGACCGTGGACGACGAGCCGTATGGTGAGGGCACTGCACGACGCGGCTCAAGGGGGGCCCATCATGGGTCTGGATCGTCGCGGCTTTCTCGTTCTCTCCGGCACAGCGCTCTCGGCCTTCATCCATCAGTGGACCGCAGAGGACCCAGGCCCTCTGGAACGGGCGCTGCACGGTTCCCGGGTCACGCCAACACTGGTCGATCACCTCCAGGGAACGATCGATGCCCTGCGGACCATGGACGCCAGCAACGGAAGCGGAACACTCGCAAGCCTGGCCCGGACCCACCTTGCGGTCGTCGTCTCCACGCTGGAGAACGCGGCCTACGACGAGCCCACCGGACGCCGCCTCGCGGGGATCGCCGCCGACACTGCCACCCAGCTGGGGTGGTTCTACTTCGATGCGGGCCATCACTCCGAAGCACAACGCGTGTTACTGGCAGCGTTGCGAGCAGCCCACGCTTCGGGCGACCCGCGGCTGGGCGCCGGGACTCTCTCCTACCTGGCGATCCATGGCTACTCGGCAGGAGATCCGCACGACACCGTCACCGCCATGGAAGCCGCGAGGGAGAAGGTTCGAACCATCCGGTCGCCCGCTCTGGAGGCAATGCTGCTGACCCGCCAGGCGCGCGGTCACGCCAAGCTCGGCGAGCGTCAGGCCTGCTTCCGAGCCCTCGGCGTGGCTGCCTCGCTCGCCGCAGAAGGGCCGTCCGAACAAGATCCGACATGGCTCTACTGGATGAACCCCGGAGAGGTTCTCGGACAGACGGGCAGTTGCCGCCTCGAACTCGGTGAGTACCGCGAAGCCGCCGGCTTCTTCGAGGCCGCGGACTCCACGCTGAACCCAGCCGATGCGCGGACCCGCGCGCTGTTCGCCTCACGGGCGGCGTCCGCCCACCTGCTGAGCGGCGACGCCGAAGGTGGCCTCGCTGCTGCTGAATCGGCACTGACACTCGCAGCGAACGTCCGGTCTTCACGCCTGGCCGACCATCTCATAGACATGATCGATGGCGTGCAGGCGCTTCCCGGCCCGCACGCCGCCGAGCTTGTGGAACGCTCGAAGCTCGTGATCACCCCCAAGGAGCCGCAATCGTGAGCACCCGCGTCCTCGTCCTGTGGGACATCGATCGAACACTGCTCTACGTCGGCGAGACCGATCGGGCCGTCTACCGCGAGGCGTTCACGGAGGTCGTCGGCCATGAGCCCGCCTCGCTGCCGAAGCGCGGGACCGGAACGACCATGCCCCTCGCAGTTCGCGAACTGCTCCTGGCCAACGGTGTACCGCAGGAGGGCATCGAGGCGAGCGCCACGCAGATCGTAGAGAGGCTGCCACTCCTCCTCTCCGACCGGATTCCGGCACTTCAGTCCACCGGCCGACTGATGCCAGGAGCGCGACCTGCCCTGGAAGCCGTTCACGCGCATCCCGTGCTGATCCCCACGGTGGTCACCGGAAACCTCCAGCAGAGCGCCACCATCAAGCTCTCCGCGTTCGGCCTCGGTGATCTGGTCGATCCGAGCATCGGCGGCTACGCCTCCGACGACTCGCACAGGCCGGCTCTTGTCGCGGTTGCCCAACGTCGAGCCCGGACCAGGTACGGCATCCGGTTCGACCGCTCCAACACTGTGATCGTCGGAGATTCCCTGGAGGACGTCCGAACCGGGCTTGAGGGTGGCGCCTTCGTGATCGCCGTGGCCTCCGGCACTACCCCTGCCGAGGATCTTGCAGCGGCCGGGGCCGACCGGGTGCTGGACGACCTGCAGGACCCGGAAGCCCTGATTCGGGCGATCCTGGACCTGACCGGCCTGGGACACTGACGGGGCCTCCTGACCACGGAATCCGTCAACCGAACGGGAGTGGCCGACGAAGCGGCCCGCGAGACCGCTGACGCTGCTACGGTCGCTTCCATGACGCCAACCGACGGCCGCGCGACGGACCTTCGGATCGCACCGATCGGTGACGTACTCGATCGGGTCGAAAGATCCCTTCACGTCCACCTCGACCGGAACACGCTGGTCCGCAAGCGCCGATCCATCGGGGCACGCACGAACCGCGACTCCTGGGTTCGCATCGAGCGACGACCGGTGGAGAAGATCCTTGGGCAAGGCTGGAACGGTACCGAGTGCGCCTCTGCCTTGGGCGGCATCGCCAAGCCCGAGTGGCAGGAGTCGGTTTCCTGGCGCGACCCGGTCGAGGCCACGATGTGGCGCGCGGACGAAACCGGCCTGCTGCCCGGACCACCGATCGGATCCAGCGTGCTCGCCACCGATCCGCAGCTTCCGGAGGCCTGGTGGCAATCGCTGACCACGTCGCTGGACGCTCTCGCCGGCCAGGACACGACCCGCGTCGCCACACCGGACACCGAGGTGATCACCCAGACGCTCGTCACGACGACGGTTCAGACCGCCTTTCCCACCCGAGCCGACACGACGATTCGCCGTTGGAGCCCTGCACACGCCGATCTCAACTGGGCGAACATCACAGCTCCGCACTTCTGCCTGTTCGACTGGGAGGACTGGGGAATGGCACCGCGCGGGTTGGACTCCGCCTCGCTGCTGGGGGCCTCCCTCGCCGTCCCGACTCTCGCCGACCGTGTGCGGTCGGAACGGCGTGACGACCTGGAGAGCCGGGACGGCAAGGTGATGACGCTCTTCGTGTTCGCGAAGTTCGCCGGGGCTGACGCCCACCCTGACGACCCCCGGGTCGAGCCCGCTCGACGGGAGGCCGCGCGCATCGTCAGCGAGCTTCAGAGCGCCTGACTCCCGCTGCGCATGCGAAGAAGCTCTCGATAACGGACCACCATCTCCTCGTCGACCTCGTGGTGCAGACAGGACTTCAGCTGCCGGAGGTGGGCCGGGTCGTCGGTGCCAACGGCCACGGAGGCCACCCGAGGCAGGAGGAACGAGACCCGAAAACCGGCTTGCACCCGTGAGACGCCTGTTTCGGATCTCTTGAGGAAGAGCCTCGGGTCCACGGCGTCCCAGACGGGTTCCGCAGCATTGCCCCCGAACGGGCTCATTCCCCACAGAGCCTCCGGGGAAAGGCCCCACCTCGCAGAGAGGCTCTCGGCTGCGTCCAGGACGGTCACGCCGACCAGAAGGCCGGCGCGGACCATCAGAACCGACGGCCTCGGCACCGAGTAGCCGTCGGTGAGGCCGGCAAGGACCCGCGGGTTCCATGTTGCGATGCCCCACGTCCCACAGAGCCCGTCCGCCGTCGCCGTGGCAAGAGCCTCGCAGGCTGCCGCCAGGGTGTCCCGTGACCGGTCGGAGGCGTCTTGTACGGAGGCCTCCGGGTTGTGGAGGAAGACCACCTCGGGCGGTCGGCCGAGCTCCCGGTCGGTCTGCTCCAAGGCTCGTCGCAGAAGGATGGGAGACAGGGAATGCCGGGCCCCGCCCGGTGCCGGAAAGTATCCGACCTTGGTGGAGAGCGACAGATGGGGAAGCAGGTCGCCCGCGACCGCCGCCAGCGTGCTGTGCGACGTGAAGCCCCGGTAGTTGAAGCTGGTGTCGACCGCATCGACGCCCAGCTTCAATGCCTCGGTCAGGAGGCTTCGTTGGTGACGAGACCGATGTAGCCCGAGGACAACTCGGGGGTGAGCAGGGCGCACACATCCTCCTTCACCAGGATCTCGGCGAGCTCGGCCACCTCGGATCCGACGCTCGTCGCGGCCTCATGCAGGTCAACGGGCCGGCCGGAGAGCAGCAGCCGCAGGGCGGGCAGTGCCTTGGCCGCGAACGTCAGCTTCTTCCCGGAGGCGAACACGTCGGCGACGTCGCCGTTCTCACGGATGCGAGGCCGGAAGTGAGTGGTGCACACGACGGCATCGAGCGGGCCAAGGATGTCGAGGTACGGGACGTTCCGGGTCGGCCCGACCGTCTGTTCGTAGGTGGTCAGGAAGTCCGCCGGCGGCCGTTCCTCGATCAAACGGCCGGCCGCGACGACAAGCTCCGCCGTCGCCGCGCCGGGCCGACGGTCCAAGTCCTTTCGGAAGAGCTCGTTCTCGCGGCACCAGTCGCCGAGCCACGCCAGCCAACTGGCCCCCGTACGCTTGGTGATCCCGAAGGTGACGTGCAGGCTCGTACCCGAGCCGCTGCCGTTCCGGGTCGCCTGGTGCCAGTGGCCGCGGGGAATGTGCATCACGTCGCCCGGCCGCATCACCCCCGACCAGACCGTCTCCTCGCTCGGACTCGTGTTGGGGTCGGAATCCCGGTACATCGGCACGTTCCTGGAGGTGCCGCGCACCTCCCACGCCTTCTCGCCCGCGAGCTGGATGATCACTACGTCGTGATCGTCCCAGTGCAAGGGGAATCCGGACGCCTCGTTCGTCGTGAGATAGGCGTTGACCTGGACCCGCTCCTGCGACCACCACTGCAGTGCCCGACAGGCCGCCTCCATCGTCGGATCGAAGACATTGGCCTGGTCGAGGATGATCGTGGCCCCCTCGCTCAGCAGCCGACCGAGGCTGTGCATGTTCACCATCGGAATGCTCTGGCCCCTCGGGCTCACACTGTCGGTGAAGTAGACGGCGGGGTGAACCTCCTCGCCCTCTCGGAACACCCGGAACTGCGGGCGGTACAGGCTGCGGCGCATGACCATGTCGAGCAGGCGGTTGGGCGTCAGCAAGCGCGACAGCAGTTCGACGTCGTCCGTGCTTCCTCGAACGAAGGACCGTCCGAGCTGTTCCGCGCCGCTCCATCCGAAAGTCGTCTCGATGGTGCGGATCAATCGATGTTTCATCATTCCTCCTGGGACGAGGCGATCAGCTGAGCTGGTCCGGGTGGTCTGCGAGGGCCGAGCAGAGCCGCCCGGCCCTCGCAGCGGCGCTACTCCGCGTCGTGCAGGTTGCCGTCACCGCCCGGCCACGGCGCATCGCCGGAGCTCCCGGCGTTGTCGGACCGGAGGCTGTCATAGCGGTCCTGAACGACCACCAGCTCCTCAACTGCGACCAGCAGGCTGTCCCTGGTCGACTGCGGCGTTACGTGCTCGGCCACTCGTACTCCTTCCGTTGCGGTGCCCTGCTGGAAGCCCAGCAGGGCACCGTTGAAGCGAGACAGCGTGCTGCTGCGCCGGTCGAACGCGTCAAGCACGATGCCTCGGTCGGAATCGGCCGAAATCCTGTAGGCAGCGGTGCTCTCGCACCTACAGCCCGGCCGGTCACCCATGATGACCACTGATGATCCGAGCGTGATATTTCTGCGCGAATACGCGGCGCGCATGAGACCGCGTACTCGGTTGCGCGGAGCAGGAAGTCGGCCACACCGACTTCCTGCTCCGCATATGAAGCTCCCGAGGAAGCGGCCTGCCCGACCAGAAGCTCGTCCTCGTCGGTAGTAGCGTCGGGCCGGCCCTGCTCCGGTTCGAGGCCGCTGATGATGACGAGAGAGACGAGCTCCCACGTGCCGACCGCGCCTGTGATCCGTATTGACGTCCCGGGGTCGTTCGCCTGGGGGGTCTTTCACGAGCGTCACCCCAAGCTCATCGAGCAGGTGCTCGACGCGTTGCCGTACGGTCCCGGCGAGCGGGCTGCGGTCAAACGGCTTCTCACGGAGAGCACCACCGGTGTGCTCGAACCGCTCGCGGAGAGCGCCCACGACTACGCCCAGTGGCAGGAGTGGGGCCAGGATCTGTGGGGCCGCCCCTGGGGTGAGGCGCCGTTCCTGTGGGCCGAAAGCTACTTCTACCGCAGGCTGCTGGACGCGACCGGCTATTTTCGGCCCGGTGTGTGGCAGGGGGTCGACCCGTTCGCGCCGTTCAAGAACGCGGAGCTCGCCGGCTCGGCGGTGGACGACGAGCTGGCCGCCCTGAGCGAGCTCGACGGCCTGCCGGCGTCCCGGCGGGCGGAGGCACTGCTGTCATCCGCCCTCTGGGGCAATCGGGCGGACCTCAGCTTCCGGATCACTGCGGAGGCCGCCGGGTCGGCCGCTTCCGACCTGGTCGCCGACGACACCGCGGCGCTCTGGGCAGAGCTGGCCCGGGCCCGGGGCGGGCGGATCTGCGTCGTCGCGGACAACGCCGGCCGGGAACTGCTTCCGGACCTCATCCTCATCGACCATCTCCTGGCCTCCGGCCTTGCCGCCGAGGTCGTCCTGTACGTGAAGCCGCAGCCGTACTTCGTGTCGGACGCGACCATGAACGACGTCCTCGCCACGGTGGAACGCCTGCGCGCCTCGTCCTCTGGCCCGGCGGAGGCGATCGGGCGACGGCTGTGGCAGGCGATGAACCTCGGCGACCTCACGATCCGCACGCACCCGTTCTTCTGCGCGCCGCTGCCGTTCGACGACATGCCCGTCGACCTGCGGACCGAGCTCGCCGGAGCATCGATGGCGATCCTCAAGGGCGACCTCAACTACCGCCGCCTGGTGGGCGACCAGATGTGGCCGCCCACGACGCCGTTCGCCGAGGCCGCGAGCCACTTCCCTTGCTCCGTCGCCGCCCTGCGCACCCTGAAGTCGGACGTCATCGTCGGCCTCGACGCGACCACCGCCACCCGACTGGACAGCTCGGGGACTTCGTGGCGAACCAACGGCCACCACGCCCTCGTCCAGGTCCACCTGCGCCACTGAGGCACGTGCCCCTGACCTCGCGACCCCTCGCTCGGTTCCCCCGGATGCATCGAGCCAGTGCCACAAGGCCGAAAGTCTGCCCCAGCCACGGAGCAGGAAGTCGGCCACGCCGACTTCCTGCTCCGTGCCCGAGGGAGAAGCGCAGTGGCCTCTAGAAACCACCCGGCGAGCGCGGGGCCACTGGGGTACTGATCGTGGGTGTCAGCTCTCGTTGCTGCTGCGGCGCTTGCGGGCGACGAGGACGAGGGCGCCGCCGAGGAGGAGGACGCCGCCGCCGACGGCGGCGATCAGCGGGGTGGCGTCGCTGCTACCGGTCGCGGCGAGCGCGGGGACCGGGGCCGGGGTGCTGCTGGTCGGCGCCGGGGTGGGCGTGCGGGTCGGGGTGGGGGTCGCCGTCGCCGTCGGGCTGACGGTCGCGGTGGGCGAGGGCGTCCCGGTGGGGGGCGGGGTCGGGGTGGCAGTGGGGGTGGGCGTCACCGTGGGGGTGGGCGTGGGCGTAGGTGTCTTGGTGGGCGTCGGGGTCGGGGTCGGCGTGTGGCAGACCTCGATCGACTTCGTCTCGCTCTTGTTCCAGTCGCCGTTCTTCGGGTCTTCCGTGGTGGTGACCGTGAAGGTCGCACTGACCGGCTTGTCGTGGTCCTTCACCGGGAACGTCTGGTGGAACTCCTTGCCGAACTCCTTCTGGTCCAGCACCTTCTCGCCGTCGACCGTCAGGCTGACGACGTTCTTCACGCCCGCCTTGTCGCTGTAGTTGGTCAGGTCGATGACGATCTTGTCGCAGGTCACCTGCCACTTGGGCGAGTGTGCCGAGGCGTTCCCCGCCAGGAC
Source organism: Kitasatospora sp. NPDC090091 (assembly GCF_044747365.1). NCBI lineage: Bacteria > Bacillati > Actinomycetota > Actinomycetes > Kitasatosporales > Streptomycetaceae > Kitasatospora > Kitasatospora sp. NPDC090091. The sequence continues at coordinate 154,637 of NZ_JBIVDY010000010.1, read as the reverse complement.
GAGGGGCAGCAGGACGGCGGCCGCCGCCGTCCCGGCCAGTGCCGCGCCCCTGATCCCCCGCTGCCGCTGCTGTCGCGCCATTTCGTTGTCTCCTCCGAACGGTCTTGCGCAGCAGGCGTGTTGAGTGGTCTGGCGGTGGCCCGCTACGACTGTCCGGGGGACTCTACCGGCACTCCCGCGCCCTCCCACACCCCACCGCACGGCCGGATTTCGGCTGTCCGCCCGGCCCCGGATGTGCATCGGAAGCCCATCACATCCGCGACCTCGGAGAACACCGAATCGGCAAACTTGAACGGTTTCCGTCACACCGGCCAAAAAGCGATGCCCCGGTGGCCGAACCCGACCACCGGGGCGTAGGAACGGTCAACCGCGGACCGCTCAGGCCTTCCTGGCCGCCCGTCGACGGGTGGCCACCACGATCGCGCCGCCGGCGGCGATGACGACCGCGCCGCCGATCGCCAGCGGGACGACCGGGCCGGAGCCGGTGTGCGCGAGGTTGCCACCGGCGGTCGGCGTGGCGGACGGGCTCGCGGGAGCACTCGGCGCGCCCCCGGGGGCGGATGCCGAGGAGGAGACCGAGGAGGAGGCCGAGAGGGAGGCCGACGGGCTGCCCGAGACGCCCGGGGTCGGCCGCCCGCTTGCCGACGTGGACGGGCTGCCGGAGGTGGACGGCGTGCCCGAAGGCGCGGTCGCCGAAGGCGAACCGCTCGGCACCACCGGCGGCACCGAGGGCACGGTCGGAACGGCGGTCGGCGTCGGGACGACGGCCGGCAGGCAGCCGGTGAACGGGTAGTGGTGCGTCTCCGCGCCGCCCTTGCCGGTCAGCGACTTGGCGATCACCGAGCCGTTGACCGGGCCGCCGCTGCCGAGGTCGAAGGCGGCGTTCGGCGCGAGCACGGTGCCGGCCCAGGCCGCCGCGCTGTTCTTGACCACCTTGCCGGCGGTCGGGAAGTTCCAGAGCAGCTTGGCACGGACGGCCCCGCCCTCGGCGCTCTGCAGCTTGTCGTCCAGCACGTAGGCCTTCCGGCCCTCGTCCCAGAGGTGGAAGCCGGTGGTCCTCGCCGCCGCCATGTCGTACGCGTCGCCGGTCACGTTGACCACGGTGACCGATCCGGCCGGGACCTTCACGAAGACGTCGGTGGCGCCCTGGAGCTTCCCGGCGGCGACGGTGAAGCTGTTCAGCTCGGTGTCGGCGCCGCCCAGGTAGAGGTCGGAGCCCTTGGCCTCGACGGTGGCCCCCGCGGTCTGCGGCACGGCGGCGAGCGCGGCGGAGGCGGCCCGCAGTCCGGCGAACTCGGCCTTGAAGTCGATCGGCGACGCGCCCTGGCCGACCCGGCCCCGGTGCGCCTCGACCACGGCGCCGGGGGCCTTCGCGCCGTAGACGCCGTTGCCCTTCATGACCTGGGTGTTGTGCCCGGTCACGGTGCCGGCCACGACCAGCGCGTTCCCGCCCGGCAGCGCGGCGACCTGCTCGGGGGTGAGCTCCTGGCCGACCGAGAAGCCGCCGGTGAAGTCGGCGTTGCCGCCGACCGCGACCGCGCCCTCGGCGTCCGGGGTGTGGGTGTCGTCGCCCTCGACGAACTCGCCGTAGAGGTTGGCGACGCCGAGGCTCCGGCACTGCGCAGCAGGCGCGCCGGCCTCGGCGGCGTGCGCCGCCGGGGCCGGGAGAGCGATCGGGGCGACGAGGCCGGCCAGGGCGAGGGATCCGCCGAGTGCGAGCGCGGCGGCGGGTACGGGTATGCGCATGTGCAGGATCTCCGCTGGGAGGTGCGGGGGTGGGTGCGGCCCGAGACCTCAGAATGGTATGGACCAAAGCGCACTCTCTCGATCAAGCCGCCGATTGGTCAAGACCAATGACCGCCTTGCCCGAACAGTCCCGTTTGACCCGCACCTCGCCGGGGCGGACCTGCGCACCCACGGCGGACGCGACCACACCCCGCCCCGCCCCAAGATCGCCTGTAAGGCCGCCTACGATTGACCCCGTGCGTACCCCCTTTTCCCTGCTCGCCGAGCGCTGGCAGCCGTCCGCCGCCATGGTCAGGCGCGCCGCGTTCGCCGCGCTGGTGATGAGCGTGGTGATCGTGGTCACCGGCGGCGCCGTCCGGCTCACCGCCTCCGGCCTCGGCTGCACCACCTGGCCCCGTTGCACCGGCGAGAGCCTGACGCCCACCCCCGAGATGGGCTTCCACGGCATCGTCGAGTTCACCAACCGGATGCTCACCTACGTGCTGAGCGCAGCGGTCGGCTGGGCCATCCTCGCCGCCCGCTGCCACCGCCGGCCGTCGGCCGAGGGGTCCGCCACCCCCTGGCGGCGCAGCCTCACCAAGCTCGGCTGGGCGCAGTTCTGGCTGGTGATGAGCAACGCCGTGATCGGCGGCATCACCGTGCTGACCGGCCTCAACCCGTACACCGTCGCGGTACACCTGATCTCCGCGATGGCGCTGGTCTGGGTCGCCCTGCTGATGTGGGAGCGCGCCAAGGAGGGCGACGGTCCGGCGCAGCCCTCGGTGGCCCGCCCGGTCGTCCAGCTCTCGTACGTCCTGGTCACCGTGGTCGGCCTGCTGGTCGCGGCCGGCAGCCTGGTCACCGGCGCCGGCCACCACCCGGGCACCCCGCGGGACAACAAGATCGTCCCGCGCATCCCGATCGACTACGACCGCCTCGCGCAGGTCCACGCCGACCTGGCCTTCCTGTCGGTCGGCCTCGCCGTCGCGGTGATCTTCGTGTTCGCCGCGGTGAAGGCCCCGCCGGCGGCCCGGGCGCGGGCCAAGGAGCTGCTCGCGGTGCTGCTGCTCCAGGGCGTGCTCGGTTTCGTCCAGTACTTCACCGACGTCCCGGAGCTCCTGGTCGGCCTGCACATGCTGGGCGCCGCGCTCACCTGGATCGCCGTGCTGCGCATCCCGCTCGCCCTGCGGGTCCGCACGGACGGCGCGCCCGCGGCCTTCCGCCCCGCCGACGAGCGCCAGCCCGCAGCGGCCTGATCCCCCACACACACAACGAAGCAGGGCCCCCGGTCGACGAGACCGGGGGCCCTGCGGCGTTCGTGCGACCGCGGCGGTCAGCCGCCGATCTGGATGCCGGCCATGCGCTTCCACTCGTACGGGCCGGTCTTCACCTTGAGGGCCAGCTCGCCCTCGAAGTCGTCGTGCAGGGTGATCCCGGCCAGCTCGGCGGCCCGGCGGCCGACCGCGTAGCTCGGCGCGACCTGGTCGCCCCAGGCGCCGTCCGCGCCGACCACGACGATCCGGGTGGCGACGCCGCCGATGTACTCGACGACGCCGTCGGCGCTGCCGCCGTGCTGCTTGGCGAAGCTGGTGAGGTTCTTGGCGATGCGCTTGGCGCGGCGCTCGGCGCGGGCGTCCGGCGCGGCGGGGGTGGCGGTCTCTGCGCTGCTCATGCCCGCATGCTACCCATCGGTAGCGGCGCTGGCGACGGGAGCGGGCTGTGCACCGGGCCACATACTGGTGGCGTGACCTTCCAAGGCTGGCCCGCCGAGGCCCTCGACTTCTACGAACACCTGGAGGCCGACAACTCCAGGACCTTCTGGCAGTCCCACAAGGAGCAGTACGAAGAGGCCGTCCGCGAGCCGATGGAACGGCTGCTGGCCGAGCTGGAGCCGGAGTTCGGGCCGGGGAAGATCTTCCGCCCCAACCGCGACGTCCGGTTCAGCGCGGACAAGTCCCCGTACAAGACGCACATCGGCGCCCACCTCACGGCCGGCGGCTACGTCCAGCTCTCCGCCGACGGCCTGGCCTGCGGCAACGGGCTCTACCAGCTCGCGCCCGACCAGCTGGAGCGTTACCGGGCGGCCGTCGCCGAGGACGTCACCGGTGCCGAGTTGGAGCGGGTGATCGACGCCGTCCGCGCGGCCGGCCCGCAGGTGGTCGGCCGGGACAGCCTGAAGTCCGCCCCGCGCGGCTACCCCAAGGACCACCCCCGGATCGAGCTGCTCCGTCACAAGGGGCTGATCGCCTGGCAGGAGTGGCCGCCGGCGAAGTGGCTCGGCACCCGGACGGCCTACCAGCGGATCACCGCCTTCCTGCGCGCCTCCCAGCCGCTCAAGGACTGGCTGGACGGCCACGTCGGCCCGTCCGAGCTCCCGCCCCGCTGAGGCGCGCAGGGCCCAGGGGCGCACGAGGCCCCGGAACGACGAAGAGCCCCGGTCCGCAGACCGGGGCTCTTCCTCACAAGCAGGGCTACTTCACGAACGGGTCGATCGCGATCACCACGAAGAGCAGCGTCAGGTAGGTGATCGACCAGTGGAACAGCCGCATCTCCTTCAGCTTCGCGCCGACGATCCCGGCCTTGGCCCGGGCGTACAGCCCGTGCGCCTCCTTCAGCCAGGCGCCGCCCAGCACCACCGCGGAGACCGGGTACAGCCAGCTGGTCTCCGCCAGCGGCCAGAGCGCCAGCGAGACGGCCACCATCACCCAGGAGTAGGCGACGATCTGCTTGGCGACCGCCAGGTTGCCCTTGATCACCGGGAGCATCGGGACGCCGGCCCGCTCGTAGTCCTCGCGCACCTTCATCGACAGCGGCCAGTAGTGCGGCGGCGTCCAGAAGAAGATGACGAGGAAGAGCACCAGCGCCGACCAGGACACCGAGTTGGTGACCGCCGCCCAGCCGACGAAGACCGGCATGCAGCCGGCGATGCCGCCCCAGACGATGTTCTGCGCGGTGCGCCGCTTCAGGCCCAGCGTGTAGACGAAGACGTAGAAGAGCAGTGCCGAGAGCGCCAGCAGCGACGACAGCGGGTTGACCAGCGCGGCCAGCCAGAGCGTCGAGCCGACCGCCAGCGTGATGCCGAAGACCAGCGCCTCGCGCGGCGAGACCATGCCGGTGACGAGCGGACGCCGCTCGGTGCGCGACATGACCGCGTCGATGTCCCGGTCGATGTACATGTTGAGGGCGTTGGCGCCGCCCGCCGAGAGGTAGCCGCCGACGACCACCTTCAGGACCAGCAGCGGATCCGGAACACCGCGCTGCGCCAGGAACATCACCGGTACGGTGGTGATCAGCAGCAGCTCGATGATCCGAGGCTTGGTCAGTGCGACGAATGCGCCGACACGGGCCCCGAACGGCCGGTGCGCAGGCGTCGCCCCGGTGACCCCGGCGGGACGGGATTCGACGGCGGTCACTAACACCCCAACTGAAGATGAACCTTCGCAGGCGTCCTCCGGAACGAAGTTCCCGAATCGTCCGCTCTGCGCGTACCACGCCACCTTAGACGCTCCATATCTCCCCACCGGCTCCGGGGTCCCCCGGCGAGGCGTAACGCACACCCCTGGGTGAACAGACGAAGCTGGTTCCGTGCGGCACCGGTCCCCCGTCCCGGCCCTCGGGCAGGCGGAGGCCGCGAAAACAGGAGAGCCTGGGACAAACCCGCCCACAGGGCTCTCGTGGGAATCGCCATACCGAAATCACCGTTCTCTCAGCACGGAGGGTGAGCCTCGGCACGGACGGTAGGCTCACACCGAGAAGCGGGATCTACCCTCCGTGACCGGTACGACCCAAGCGGCAGGCCCCAGCGACGTGGCCGACCCGGTCCCCCTCACGGGGTCACTCTTCAATACGGAAGGAGCCCTGAGACAGGGTGAGCACGACGCCGACGAATGCATTCGAGTGGTCCGAACTGGACGAGCGGACCGTGGACACGGCGCGAGTCCTGGCGATGGACGCGGTCCAGAAGGTCGGCAACGGGCACCCCGGGACGGCCATGTCGCTGGCCCCGGCCGCGTACCTGATCTTCCAGCGCTTCCTGCGCCACGACCCGACCGACCCGTCCTGGGCCGGCCGCGACCGGTTCGTCCTCTCTCCCGGGCACACCAGCCTGACCCTCTACACCCAGCTCTACCTCTCCGGCTACGGCCTGGAGCTGGACGACCTCAAGGCCTTCCGGGTCGCCGGCAGCCGTACCCCCGGCCACCCCGAGCACGGTCACACCGCGGGCGTCGAGACCACCACCGGTCCGCTCGGCCAGGGCATCGCCAACGCCGTGGGCATGGCGATGGCCGCCCGCTACGAGCGCGGCCTCTTCGACCCGGACGCCGCGGCCGGCGAGTCCCCGTTCGACCACACCATCTGGGCCATCGTCTCCGACGGCGACCTGGAGGAGGGCATCTCCGCCGAGGCCTCCTCGCTGGCCGGCCACCAGAAGCTGGGCAACCTGGTCGCCCTCTACGACGACAACCACATCTCGATCGAGGGCGACACCGAGACGGCCTTCTCCGAGGACGTCCTCAAGCGCTACGAGGCCTACGGCTGGCACGTCCAGCGGGTCACGCCGAAGCCCAACGGCGACATCGACGTCGCCGCCCTGGCCGACGCGCTGGCCGCCGCCAAGGCCGAGACCTCCCGCCCGTCGATGATCGCTATGCGCACGATCATCGCCTGGCCGGCCCCGGACGCCCAGAACACCGCCAAGGCCCACGGCTCCGCCCTCGGCGCCGCCGAGATCGCCGCCACCAAGAAGGTCCTGGGCTTCGACCCGGAGAAGACCTTCGAGGTCAGCGACAAGGTCATCGAGCACGCCCGCCAGGTGATCAAGCGCGGCAAGGCCGCCCGCGACGCGTGGCAGCAGTCCTTCGAGACCTGGCGTGCGGCCCACCCGCACCGCGCCTCCGAGTTCGACCGCATCCAGGCGGGCGAGCTGCCCGAGGGCTGGAAGAAGACCGTCCCGGTCTTCGAGGCCGGCAAGGAGGTCGCCACCCGCAAGGCGTCCGGCGAGACCCTCAAGGCGATCGGCGCGGTGATCCCGGAGCTGTGGGGCGGCTCGGCCGACCTCGCGGAGTCCAACCTCACCACGATCGACGAGGACAGCTCCTTCCTGCCCGAGGGCAACCCGCTGAAGAGTGCCAGCCCGTACGGCCGGACGATCCACTTCGGCATCCGCGAGCACGCCATGGGCTCCACCATGAACGGCATCGCGCTGCACGGCCGGACCCGCGTGTTCGGCGGCACCTTCCTGGTCTTCGCCGACTACATGCGCCCGGCCGTCCGCCTGGCCGCGCTGATGAAGCTGCCGGTCACCTACGTCTGGACGCACGACTCGATCGGCCTCGGCGAGGACGGCCCGACCCACCAGCCGGTCGAGCACCTGGCCTCGCTGCGCGCCATCCCGGGCCTCTCCATGGTCCGCCCGGCCGACGCCAACGAGACGGCCGTCGCCTGGCGCACGGTCATCGAGCGGCAGACCAGCCACCCCGGCCCGGTCGGCCTGGCGCTCACCCGCCAGAACGTGCCGACCTTCGACCGCGAGGTGTTCGGCTCCGCCGAGGGCACCGCGAAGGGCGGCTACATCCTGGCCGAGGCCTCCAACGGCGACCCGCAGGTGATCCTGATCGGCACCGGCTCCGAGGTCCAGCTGGCCGTCAAGGCCCGCGAGGTCCTGGAGGCCGAGGGCGTGGCGGTCCGCGTCGTCTCGATGCCGTCCTTCGAGTGGTTCCAGGAGCAGGACCAGGCCTACCGCGACAGCGTGCTGCCGCCGTCGGTCAAGGCCCGCGTCTCGGTCGAGGCCGGCATCGCCCAGGGCTGGCGCGAGCTGGTCGGCGACCACGGCCGGATCGTCTCGCTGGAGCACTTCGGCGCCTCCGCCGACTACAAGGTGCTGTTCGAGGAGTTCGGCCTGACCGCCGAGCGCGTCGTCGCCGAGGCCCACAACGCGCTGCGCTCGCTGGAAGCCGTCAACCGCTAGCGGTCGCCCCGGCCCCCCGCGGGCCCACGGCCGCGCGCTCGCCCGCACAGCGGGCGCGCGGCCCTCTGATCTACCCCACGAAGAACAGAAGAAATAAGGACTGAAGCACCATGACTGACGCACTGAAGCGCCTCAGCGACGAAGGCGTGGCGATCTGGCTGGACGACCTCAGCCGCAAGCGACTGAACACCGGCAACCTGGCCGAGCTGGTGCAGAACAAGCACGTGGTCGGTGTCACCACCAACCCGACCATCTTCCAGAAGGCCATCGCCGGCAGCGGCGACAGCTCCTACGACGGGCAGCTGCGCGACCTCGCCGTCCGCAAGGTCACCACGGACGAGGCCGTCCGGATGATCACCACCTCGGACGTGCGCGACGCCGCCGACGTGCTGCGCCCGGTCTACGACGCCTCCAACGGCCGCGACGGCCGGGTCTCCATCGAGGTCGACCCGCGCCTGGCCCACGAGACCGCGGCCACCATTGCCGAGGCCAAGCAGCTGTGGTGGCTGGTGGACCGCCCGAACGTGTTCATCAAGATCCCCGCCACCAAGGCCGGCCTGCCCGCGATCAGCGAGGTCATCGGCAAGGGCATCAGCGTCAACGTCACGCTGATCTTCTCGCTCGACCGCTACAAGGCCGTCATGGACGCCTACCTGACCGGTCTGGAGGCCGCCAAGGCCAAGGGCCTGGACCTCTCCCAGATCGAGTCGGTCGCCTCGTTCTTCGTCTCCCGCGTGGACACCGAGATCGACAAGCGCCTGGACAAGATCGGCGGCGACGCCAAGGACCTGCGCTCCAAGGCGGCCCTGGCCAACGCCCGCCTCGCCTACCAGGCATACGAGGAGGTCTTCGGCAGCGTCGACGGCAAGGCCGCCGGCAGCGACCGCTGGAAGGCCCTGGAGGCCGCCGGCGCCAAGCCGCAGCGCCCGCTCTGGGCCTCCACCGGCGTGAAGGACCCGGCCCTGCCGGACACCCTGTACGTGACCGAGCTGGTCGCCCCGGGCACCGTCAACACCATGCCCGAGGCCACCCTGGACGCCACCGGCGACCACGGTGTCGTCACCGGCGGCACCATCGTCCCGAACTACGCCGACGCCAAGGCCGTCATGGACGCGATCGCGGCCGCCGGCGTGGACTACGACGACGTCGTCCAGGTCCTGGAGGACGAGGGCGTCGAGAAGTTCGAGCAGTCCTGGAACGAGCTGCTCGACACCGTCACCGCCTCGCTGGCCTCCTTCGCCGCCGAGAAGTGATTCCTGCTCACAGCCAGCGCACGAAAGCGGAGCACATCAAGTGAGCACTGATTTCCCTGAGTTGACGTCGGACTCGGACACGGGCAACCCCCTGCCGATCCCCGTCAACCCGCTTCGTGACCCGGCAGACCGGCGGCTCCCGCGCATCGCGGGGCCGTCCGGCCTGGTCATCTTCGGGGTCACCGGCGACCTGTCCCGCAAGAAGCTGATGCCGGCCATCTACGACCTGGCCAATCGCGGCCTGCTGCCGCCGGGCTTCTCGCTCGTCGGCTTCGCCCGCCGCGAGTGGGAGGACGAGGACTTCGCGAAGGAGGTCCACGACGCGGTCAAGGAGCACGCGCGGACCCCGTTCCGCGAGGAGGTCTGGCAGCAGCTCGCCAAGGGCATGCGCTTCGTCCAGGGCGACTTCGGCGACGACGACGCCTTCGACAAGCTCCGCGAGACCATCGAGGAGCTCGACAAGGCGCAGGGCACCGGCGGCAACTTCGCCTTCTACCTGTCCGTCCCGCCGAAGTTCTTCCCCACCGTCGTCCAGCAGCTGAAGAAGCACGGCCTGGCCGACCCCCCGCAGGGCTCCTGGCGGCGCGCCGTCATCGAGAAGCCCTTCGGCCACAACCTGGAGAGCGCCCAGGAGCTGAACCGGATCGTCCACGAGGTCTTCCCCCGGGACGAGGTCTTCCGGATCGACCACTACCTGGGCAAGGAGACGGTCCAGAACATCCTGGCGCTGCGTTTCGCCAACCAGATGTTCGAGCCGATCTGGAACCGGTCGTACGTCGACCACGTGCAGATCACCATGGCCGAGGACATCGGCATCGGCGGCCGCGCCGGCTACTACGACGGCATCGGCTCCGCCCGGGACGTCATCCAGAACCACCTGCTGCAGCTGATGGCGCTCACCGCCATCGAGGAGCCGGCGTCCTTCCACCCGAAGGCGCTGGTGGCCGAGAAGCTCAAGGTACTCAGCGCCGTCAAGCTCCCGGCCGACCTCGGCAACCACACCGTGCGCGGCCAGTACGCGTCCGGTTGGCAGGGCGGCGAGGAGGTCGTCGGCTACCTCGACGAGGACGGCATCAACCCGGACTCCAAGACCGACACCTACGCCGCCATCAAGCTGGAGATCAACAACCGCCGCTGGGCGGGTGTGCCGTTCTACCTGCGCACCGGCAAGCGGCTGGGCCGCCGGGTCACCGAGATCGCGGTGGTCTTCCAGCGCGCGCCGTACCTGCCGTTCGACTCCTACGCGACCGAGGAGCTGGGCCAGAACGCCCTGGTCATCCGGGTGCAGCCGGACGAGGGCGTGACGGTCCGGTTCGGGTCCAAGGTGCCGGGCACCTCCTTCGAGGTCCGGGACGTCACGATGGACTTCGCCTACGGCGAGTCCTTCACCGAGTCCAGCCCGGAGGCGTACGAGCGGCTCATCCTCGACGTGCTGCTCGGCGACGCCAACCTGTTCCCGCGCCACCAGGAGGTCGAGCTCTCCTGGCGGATCCTCGACCCGATCGAGGAGTACTGGGACGCCCACGGCAAGCCCGCCCAGTACGCGGCGGGGACCTGGGGCCCCGTCGAGGCGGACGAGATGCTCGCACGAGACGGCAGGAGCTGGCGCCGGCCATGAAGATCGACCTCACGGACACCACGTCCAGCAAGATCAACGCCGCGCTGATGGCGGCGCGGCGGGCCAGCGGTTCCACCGCGGCCGGCATGGTGCTCACCCTGGTGATCGTGACCGACGAGGGCAGCGCGTACGACGCCCTCAAGGCCGCCAACGACGCCTCCCGCGAGCACCCGATGCGCACCCTGGCGGTCATCAAGCGCGCCGGGCGCTCGCCCCGGGCCCGCGCCGAGACCCGCCTGGACGCCGAGATCCTGGTCGGCTCCGACGCCGGCTCCGGCGAGACGGTCATCCTGCGCATGCACGGCGAGCTCGTCGCGCACGCGCAGTCGGTCGTCCTGCCGCTGCTCCTGCCGGACGCCCCGGTGGTGGTCTGGTGGCCGGACAACGCCCCGCTGCACCCGGCGCAGGACCCGCTGGGCTCGATCGCCCAGCGCCGGATCAGCGACGCCGTCACCGCCGAGTCGCCGGTCGGACAGCTCGCCCAGCGGGCCGAGAGCTACACCCCCGGCGACACCGACCTGGCCTGGACCCGGATCACCGGCTGGCGCTCGATGCTGGCCGCCGCGCTGGACCAGCGGCCCTCCACGATCATCTCCGCGGCGGTCGAGGGCGAGTCGTACAACCCCAGCGTCGAGCTGCTCGGCCTCTGGCTGCACAGCCGGCTGCACGTGCCGGTCGAGCGGGTCGTCACCGGCGGCCCGGGCATCACCGCGGTGCACCTGCGTACCAAGGACGGGGACATCACCCTGGACCGCCCGGACGGCCTGATGGGCACGCTCTCCATGCCCGGCTCGCCGGACCGCCAGGTGGCGCTCAAGCGGCGCGAGACCTCCGAGCTGATCGCGGAGGAGCTGCGCCGGCTGGACCCGGACGACATCTACGCGGCGGCCGTGCGCACGCCCGTGGACCGGCTGCGCGAGCCCGCCCCCCACGCCGAGACCGCGGCGGCCGTCTCCGAGACCGCGGCGGCCGGGACGGACGCGGGCGAGGACGCGGCGGGCGAGGACGCGGCGGCCGAGGACGGCGCCGCGGCCAAGGGCCCGAAGAAGACGGCGGGCAAGCGCACGACCCGGAAGAGCGACTCGTGAGCCGGCGCAGCGGGTTCACCGTCGCGGGGTCGCCCGGCCGGCCCGGCGCCGACCGGCGGCACGGGGAGGGCGCATGACCGCCGCCACCCCCCAGCTGGTCGTCCACCGGGACAAGGAACTGATGGCCCAGGCGGCCGCGGCCCGGCTGATCACCCGGATCGTGGACGCCCAGGCCGCCCGCGGCACCGCCTCGGTGGTGCTCACCGGCGGGCGCAACGGCAACGCGCTGCTGGCCGCCATCGCCGCCTCCCCGGCCCGGGACGCGGTCGACTGGGGCCGGCTGGACCTCTGGTGGGGCGACGAGCGCTTCGTCCCCTCCGGGGACCCGGAGCGCAACGCCGTCCAGGCCCGGGCTGAGCTGCTCGACGCCGTCCCGCTCGACCCGGCGCGGGTGCACGAGATGCCCGCCTCGGACGGCGTGGACGGCTCGGACGTGGAGGCGGCCGCCGCCCGCTACGCCGAGCAGCTGGCCAAGGCGGCCGGGCCGGGCGACCGGCTCGGCGTCCCGGCCTTCGACGTGCTGCTGCTCGGCGTCGGCCCGGACACCCATGTCGCCTCGCTCTTCCCCGAGCACCCGGGCGTCCGGGAGACCGAGCTGACGGTGGTCGGGGTGCGGGGCGCACCCAAGCCCCCGCCGACCCGCGTCTCGCTGACCCTCCCGGCGATCCGGGCGGCCCGCGAGGTCTGGCTGCTGGCGGCCGGCGAGGACAAGGCGGACGCCGTGGCGCTCGCGCTGTCCGGCCCCGGCGCGCTGCAGGCGCCCGCCTCGGGCGCGTACGGGCGGGCCCGCACGTTGTGGCTGCTGGACCGGGCCGCGGCGGACCGTATCCCGCCCCAGCTCTACCCGCCGGCCTCGGCCTGACCGGCCCCGGGCCGGGAGACGGCGAAGGGCGCCACCGTCGGAAGACGGTGGCGCCCTTCGCCGTTGTCGCTCGTCACTCGCCGGACAGGGCTCAGATCTCGCCGCGCAGCTTGGCCAGCGCCTCGGCCAGGATCGCCTCGCCGTCCGCGTCGGTGCGCCGCTCGCGGACGTAGGCCAGGTGGGTCTTGTACGGCTCGTTGCGCGAGGGAGCGGGCGGGTTGTGCTCGTCCTGGCCGGCCGGGAAGCCGCAGCGGGGGCAGTCCCAGGTGTCCGGGATGACCGCTTCGGCGGCGAAGCTGGGGCGGGTCTCGTGCTTGTTGGCACACCAGAAGGAGATCCGGTTGCGGGGGGCGGACTCGCCGCGCTCCGCCTCCCCCATCGGGCCGGCTCCGACCCTGCTGCCACGGATGGCGTTGCCACTTGCCACGGTCTGACTCCCTGCGTGCTGGTGCGCCGACCCGCCGCGGTGCGCGTCGGTGGCGAAAGTCGTCCTAGTGTAAGCAGGAGTTAAGGATGTGCGACCCACCGGCTCCGCCCCGGACCGTTCCAGCATAGGCCGCGGGGCGACGGGGCGTCAGAGATACGTCAGCTCTTGTACTTGAGCACCAGGCCGAGCACGATGATGCAGGCGAACCAGGCGACACCGATCACGATGGTGATGCGGTCCAGGTTGCGCTCGGCCACCGCCGAACCACCGCCGGTGGACATCGCACCGCCGCCGAACATGTCGGACAGGCCGCCGCCCTTCCCCTTGTGCAGCAGCACCAGGAGGATCATCAGCAGGCTGAAGATGATCAGGGCAATCGAGAACCCGATAACCACGACGGGACCAACTCTCTCGTATCTTCGGCGAAGGGGCCGGATCCGCGATTGGCGGTCCGGCCCCAAAGCCTACGTTGCTGCGGCGGCGTTAGCCTACTGCCTGCTCACGGTAGCGCACGATCTTGACGAACTCGTCGGCGTCCAGGGAGGCACCGCCGATCAGGCCGCCGTCGATGTCGGGCTTGGCCATCAGGCCGGCCGCGCTGGAGGACTTGACCGAACCGCCGTAGAGCACCCGGACCTTGCCGGCCAGCTCGGCGCTGTAGAGCTCGGCGAGCCGCGCACGGATCGCGGCGCAGACCTCCTGGGCGTCCTCGGGGGTCGCCACCTCGCCGGTGCCGATCGCCCAGACCGGCTCGTAGGCCACCACCAGGGTCTCGGCCTGAGCGGCCGGGACGTCCTGGAGGGCGCCGTCGAGCTGGGCCAGGGTGTGCTCGACGTGGGTGCCGGCCTTGCGGATGTCCAGCGGCTCGCCGATGCAGAGGATCGGGACGATCCCGCTGCGGAAGGCGGCCTTCACCTTGGCGTTGACGATCTCCTCGTTCTCGCCGTGGTACTGGCGGCGCTCCGAGTGGCCGATCACCGCGTAGGTGCACTTCAGCTTGGACAGCATCGGGCCGGAGACCTCGCCGGTGTAGGCACCGGAGTCGTGCTGCGAGATGTCCTGCGAGCCGTACTTGATCTTCAGCTTGTCGCCGTCGACCAGGGTCTGCACCGAGCGCAGGTCGGTGAACGGCACCAGCACCGCCACCTCGACCGACTCGTAGTCCTTGTCGGCCAGCGCGAAGGCCAGCTTCTGGGTGTGCTGGATGGCCTCAAGGTGGTTGAGGTTCATCTTCCAGTTGCCCGCCATCAGCGGGAGACGCTCAGTCATTGCTTCAGCCTTCCAGGGCGGCGAGACCGGGGAGCGTCTTGCCCTCCAGGTACTCGAGGCTCGCGCCACCGCCGGTCGAGATGTGCCCGAACTTCTCCTCGTCGAAGCCCAGGATGCGGACGGCCGCGGCGGAGTCGCCGCCGCCGACCACGGTGAACGCGTCGCTGTCGGTCAGGGCCTGCGCGACGGCCTTGGTGCCCTCGGCGAAGGTGGGGTGCTCGAAGACGCCCACCGGGCCGTTCCAGAACACCGTCTTCGCGTCGGCCAGCTTCTCGGCGAACAGGGCCCGGGTCTTCGGGCCGATGTCCAGGCCCTCCTTGTCGGCCGGGATGCTGTCCGCGTCGACGACCTCGAAGTCCTCGACCGGGGCGTGCGTCTTGGTGTCCGGGAAGCTCGCGGACACCGCGACGTCCAGCGGGAGGACGAACTCGACGTTGTTCTGCTTGCCCCGCTCCAGGTACTCCAGAACGGTCGGGACCTGGTCCTTCTGCAGCAGCGAGATGCCGACCTCGTTGCCCAGCGCGTACAGGAAGGTGTACGCCATGCCGCCGCCGATCAGGATGCGGTCGGCCTTGCCGAGCAGGTTGTCGATCACGCCGACCTTGTCGGACACCTTGGAGCCGCCGAGCACGACCACGTACGGGCGCTCGACCTCCTCGGTGAGGCGCTTGAGCACGCCCACCTCGGTGGCGATCAGGTCGCCGACGGCGTGCGGCAGGCGGGCCGGCAGGTCGTAGACGGAGGCGTGCTTGCGGTGCACCGCACCGAAGCCGTCGCCGACGTAGAGGTCGGCGAGCCGGGCGAGCTCGTCCGCGAACGCGCCGCGCTCGGCGTCGTCCTTGCTGGTCTCGCCGGCGTTGAAGCGCAGGTTCTCAAGCAGCGTGACCTCGCCGTCGGCCAGGGCGGCGACGGTGGCCTTCGCGCTCTCGCCCACGGTGTCGGCCGCGAAGGCGACCGGCTTCCCGAGGATCTCGCCCAGCCGGACGGCGACCGGGGCGAGGGAGAACTGCGGGTCCGGCTCACCCTTGGGGCGGCCGAGGTGGGAGGCGACCACGACCTTGGCACCGCGCTCCAGGAGCTTGGCGATGGTCGGGGCGACGGCGCGGATCCGGCCGTCGTCGGTGATCGTCCCGCCGGACAGCGGCACGTTCAGGTCAGCGCGCACGAACACGCGCTTGCCGGCGACGTCGAGGTCTTCGATGGTCTTCACGGTCTTCGGTCTCCTGGGGAGAGTGTGGAGCAGGCGACGGCACAACGGTGGGCCGTCAAGGGGGAGTTGAGGGTGCGCAGACGAGGGCCCGGACGGCGTCGAAGCCTTCCGGGCCCTCCCCCTTACTTCACTTCAGCTCCCGCTGCGTCAAAGCCGGCCGCCGACGAGGGCGGTCAGGTTGACGAGGCGGTTCGAGTAGCCCCACTCGTTGTCGTACCAGCCGAAGACCTTGACCTGGTTGCCCTGGGCCATGGTCAGCAGCGAGTCGAAGATCGTGGAGAACGGCGAGTTGACGATGTCGGAGGAGACGATCGGGTCCTCGGTGTACTGCAGGATGCCGTTGAGCGAGCTCTCCGAGGCCTTCTTGAAGGCCTCGTTGACCTCGGCGACGGTGACGTCGCGCTCCAGCGTCACCACCAGGTCGGTGATCGAGCCGGTCGGCACCGGGACGCGCAGCGAGGTGCCGTCCAGCTTGCCCTTGAGCTCCGGCAGCACGAGCGCGGTCGCCTTGGCGGCACCGGTGGACGTCGGGATGATGTTGAGGGCCGCGGCACGGGCGCGCCGCAGGTCCTTGTGCGGGAAGTCCAGGGTGACCTGGTCGTTGGTGTACGCGTGCACCGTGGTCATCAGACCCTTGACGATGCCGAAGCTCTCGTTCAGCACCTTGGCCAGCGGCGCCACGCAGTTGGTGGTGCAGGAGGCGTTGGAGATGATCGTGTGCTGGGCGGGGTCGTACTTGTCGTCGTTGACGCCCATGACGATGGTGATGTCCTCGTCGGTGGCGGGCGCCGAGATGATGACCTTCTTGGCGCCGGCGGCGACGTGCTTGCGGGCCGCCTCGGCCTTGGTGAAGATGCCGGTGGACTCGATGACGATGTCGGCACCGAGCTCGCCCCAGGGCAGGTTCGCCGGGTCGCGCTCGGCGACGACCTTGAAGGTCTTGCCGTCGACGGTGATGCTGTCCGCGGTGTGGGACACCTCGCCCGGGAAGGTGCCCAGGATCGAGTCGTACTTGAGAAGGTGCGCCAGGGTCTTCGTGTCGGTGAGGTCGTTGACACCGACGATCTCGATGTCGGCGCCCTGGGACTTCACCGCCCGGAAGAAGTTGCGGCCGATGCGGCCGAATCCGTTGATGCCTACCCGGATCGTCACGAACCGATCTCCTCGTTAGGTACGCCGGAGCTAAGCCGACGGGGTGGAATTTTGGGATGTCCCCGACCGCCTCCGACCCTACCCCTCCAAAGCCGGGTTGGGCACATCACGCCCGGTACGCCGCCCGGGCGTGGCGTGTCAAGAGGATGTGACCAGGTCGTCCACCCTTGTCCGCTTTGAAAGTTGGGGCGCGCGCCGCGCGGCCGCGCGCGGACCGCGCCGTCCCACGGTTCGGACACGGAACGGCCGGCGCCCCGGAGACCCGGGACACCGGCCGTTCGCCGCGTCTGCGCGCGGGCGTCAGTTGAGCGCCATCTCGTCGGTCAGATTGGCCTCGGTGCTGGGCAGTCCCAGCTCGGACGCGCGCTTGTCGGCCATCGCCAGCAGGCGGCGGATCCGGCCGGCCACCGCGTCCTTGGTGAGCGGCGGGTCGGCCAGCGCGCCCAGCTCCTCCAGCGAGGCCTGCTTGTGCTGCATCCGCAGCTGCCCGGCGGCGGCCAGGTGCTCGGGCACCTCGTCGCCGAGGATCTCCAGCGCACGCTGGACCCGGGCGCCGGCCGCCACCGCGGCACGGGCCGAGCGGCGCAGGTTGGCGTCGTCGAAGTTGGCCAGGCGGTTGGCGGTGGCGCGGACCTCGCGCCGCATCCGGCGCTCCTCCCAGGCCAGCACCGACTCGTGGGCGCCGAGCCGGGTCAGCAGTGCACCGATGGCGTCGCCGTCGCGGATCACCACCCGGTCCACGCCGCGCACCTCGCGGGCCTTGGCCGGGATGCCCAGCCGGCGGGCGGCGCCGACCAGCGCGAGGGCGGCCTCGGAGCCGGGGCAGGTGATCTCCAGGGAGGACGAACGGCCGGGCTCGGTGAGCGAGCCGTGAGCCAGGAAGGCGCCGCGCCAGGCTGCCTCGGCGTCACAGGTCGCCCCGGAGACCACGGCCGGGGGCAGGCCCCGGATCGGTCGGCCGCGGCCGTCGACCAGACCGGTCTGGCGGGCGAGGAGCTCGCCGTCCTTGACCACCCGGACCACGTAGCGGCTGCCGCGGCGCAGGCCGCCGGGGGCCATCACGACGAGGTCGGAGGAGTGCCCGAAGATCTCCAGGAGGTCCTTGCGCAGCCGCCGGGCCGCCGCTCCGGTGTCGAGCTCCGCCTCGATCACGATGCGGCCGCTCACGATGTGCAGCCCGCCCGCGAATCGCAGGATCGCCGACACCTCCGCCTTGCGGCAGCACGCCCGGGTGACCGGGAGCCGGCTGATTTCGTCCTTCACCGCTGGAGTCATCGCCATGGCCCGATCCTTCCATGTGTCCGGAAAATCCGGTCGTACGCGGCGGCCAAGAGCTCCGGGTCGTGTCGCGGGGTGCCGTCCGCGCGGGCGACCCGGCCGAGCACCAGAGCGGCGCCCATCCGCTCCGCGGCCTTCTCCAGGCCGGCGAGGTCCGCCTGCCCGAAGGCGCCGCCGGAGACGGCCCGCTCGTCCACCAGGATCGCATCCACCGCGAGGTCCGGAGCGTGGTCGGCGATGACCTCCAGGTGACGCTGCGGGGTGAAGCCCTCCGTCTCGCCGGGCTGGGGGGCGAGGTTCAGGGTGAGCAGGCGGCGGGCGCGGGTCTCGGTGAGCGCCTTGGCCAGCTCGGGCACCAGCAGGTGCGGCAGCACGCTGGTGAACCAGGAGCCCGGGCCGAGCACCACCCAGTCCGCCTCGCGGACGGCGGTGACGGCCTCCGGGACGGCCGGCGGCTCGTCCGGCAGCAGCCGGATCGACTGCACGGTGCCGGGCGTCACCGCGACGCTGGCCTGGCCGCGGACGGCGGACAGCTCGGCGGGGGCGGCCGGGTCGTGGCCCCGGACGACCGCCTCGATGTCCAGCGGGACCGCCGACATCGGCAGTACCCGGCCCTGGACGTTGAGCAGCCGCCCCACCCAGTCCAGCGCGGCGACCGGGTCGCCCAGCTTCTCCCAGAGCGCGACGATCAGCAGGTTGCCGACGGCGTGGCCGCCCAGGTCGCCGGTGCCGGTGAAGCGCTGCTGGATCACCTCGGACCACGTCCGGCCCCAGTCGTCGTCACCGCAGAGCGCGGCCAGCGCCTTGCGCAGGTCGCCCGGGGGCAGCACGCCGAGCTCCGAGCGCAGCCGGCCGCTGGAGCCGCCGTCGTCGGCCACCGTGACGACCGCGGTGAGGTCGGTGGTGAGCCGGCGCAGTGCGGAGAGCGAGGCGGAAAGGCCCTGGCCGCCGCCGAGGGCGGCGATCCGGGGCGCCTGGTTGGTGCGGGGTGCCTGGCTGGCACGGCTCTGGCTGGTGCGGACCGGCCCGGTGCGCGTCCGGCTGGGCGCCGCGGCTCGCGGCGGGACCCCCGTCCGGTCGGCGGTCCTGTTCTGCAGCTGCCGCCCGGGCACGTATCCCGTCACACCCACCTCGCGTTCCAACTTGCCGGCCGCCGGCCTCCACCGGCGGCCCGGCAGGGGTGCGGCGGCTACTCCCGTCCCATGTCACGGTGGACCAGCACCGTTTCCACACCGTCGGCGATGAGGCGCTTGGTCAGGCGCTCGGACATCGCGACGCTGCGGTGCTTTCCACCGGTGCAGCCTACGGCAAGCGTCATGTAGCGCTTCCCCTCGCGCCGGTACCCCTCGGCGACGATGCGAAGCAGCTCCGCGTAGCCGTCGAGGAACTCGTTGGCCCCGGGCTGCTGGAACACGTAGTCGGCGACGTCGGCGTCGGTGCCGGTACGGGCTCGCAGCTCGGGGACCCAGTGCGGGTTCGGCAGGAAGCGACAGTCCACCACGAGGTCGGCGTCGACCGGAAGACCGTACTTGAAGCCGAAGGACATCACGGTGGCGCGCAGCTCGGGCTCGTCGTGGTCGGCGAACTGGGCGTCGAGCTTGGCCCGCAGCTGGTGCACGTTGAGGTTGGAGGTGTCGATCACCAGGTCGGCCTCGCCGCGCAGCTCGCGCAGCAGGTCCCGCTCCTGGGCGATGCCGTCGACGATCCGGCCGTCGGCCTGCAGCGGGTGCGGGCGGCGGACGTTCTCGAAACGGCGGACCAGGGCGTCGTCGGACGAGTCCAGGAAGACGACCCGGAGCCGGACTCCGCGCTTCTCCAGCTCGTCCAGGGAGGTGAGCAGGTCGTCGAAGAACTGCCGGCCGCGGACGTCCACCACGACGCCGATCCGGGCCACGTTGCCCTGGGAGCGGGCGCCGAGGTCCACCATGGTCGGGATCAGGGCCGGCGGCAGGTTGTCCACCACGAACCAGCCCAGGTCCTCCAGGCACTTGGCGGCGGTGGACCGGCCGGCTCCGGACATACCGGAGATGATCACCAGCTCCGGGGCGTTCTCCTCGCCGGCCAGCGGCCGGGTGCCCCCATCGTCGGACATGCTCACTTCGGTTCCCCGCTCTCGGTGGTTCTGCTGAGGAGAACGCGCGTCGCGCGGGCAAGCTTCCCCGGCTCACTCGGGCGAGTGAGCTCGGGGCGCGCCGGCTGACGGGCGGCGTCGGCCGTCATGGCGTCTCCTGGGATGGTGCGGTCTGGGGCGCTGCGTCGGCCACGGTGTCGCCGGCCGGGCCGGCCGCGTCCGCGCTGTCATCGATGATCTCGCCGGTGGCGGTGTTCACTGCGGGTGCCGCGGGTGTACGGGACGACAACGCTGCCGCAACAGTCTCCGCCGTCCGGCGTCCGATGCCGGGGACGGCGCAGAGTTCGTCGACAGTGGCCGCCCGGAGCTTCTTCAGCGAGCCGAAGTGCTTGAGCAGTGCCTGGCGGCGAGTCTCGCCGAGGCCGGGGACGGAGTCCAGTTCCCCGGCGGTGAGTCGCTTGGAACGCTTGGTGCGCTGGTAGGTGATCGCGAACCGGTGGGCCTCGTCGCGGACCCGCTGGAGCAGGTAGAGGCCCTCGCTGCTGCGCGGCAGGACCACCGGGTCGTCCTCGCCGGGCAGCCAGACCTCCTCCAGGCGCTTGGCCAGGCCGCAGAGGGCGACGTCGTCGATGCCCAGCTCGTCCAGGGCGCGCCTGGCGGCGGCGACCTGCGGCTGCCCGCCGTCGACGACCAGCAGCTGCGGCGGGTAGGCGAAGCGGCGCGGGCGGCCGGTGTCGGGGTCGACCGGGCCGGCCGGGGCCTCGGCGCCGTCCGTTCCGGGCCGGTCCGTGCCGGGCGTGCCCACCGGGCTGCCCGGGCCGACCGTGCTGCCCGGCTCGTCCGGACCGGCCGGGCCGACCGGGTCGACCGGGTCGTCGGCCTCGGGGACGGCCCACTCCCCCGTCTGCTCGCGCTCCTGGAGGTAGCGGCGGAACCGGCGACTGATCACCTCGTGCATCGAGCGGACGTCGTCCTGGCCCTCGAAGCCCTTGATCTGGAACCGGCGGTACTCGCTCTTGCGGGCCAGGCCGTCCTCGAAGACCACCATCGAGGCGACCACGTCCTCGCCCTGGAGGTGCGAGATGTCGAAGCACTCGATGCGCAGCGGCACGGAGTCCAGCTCCAGGGCGTCCGCGATCTCCTGGAGGGCGCGGCTGCGGGTGGTGAGGTCGGAGGCCCGCTTGGTCTTGTGCAGCGCCAGCGCCTGCTGGGCGTTGCGCTGCACGGTGGCCATCAGGTCCTTTTTGTCGCCGCGCTGCGGGACGCGCAGGTCGACCTGGCTGCCCCGCAGGCCGGACAGCCAGTCCCGCACCGGCTCGACGGGCTCGGGCAGCGCGGGCACCAGCACCTCGCGCGGGACGGACTCGCTCCGCTCCTCCGCACCGGCACCGCCGTAGAGCTGTTGCAGGGCGTGCTCGACCAGGCCTGCGGTGTCGACGTCCTCGACCTTGTCGGTGACCCAGCCGCGCTGGCCGCGGACCCGGCCGCCGCGGACGTGGAAGATCTGGACGGCCGCCTCCAGTTCGTCCTCGGCGACGGCCAGCAGGTCGGCGTCGGTGGCGTCGGCGAGGACGATCGCGTTCTTCTCCATCGCGCGCTTGAGCGCGCCGATGTCGTCGCGCAGCCGGGCGGCCTTCTCGTACTCCATCTCCGCGGCGGCCTCCTGCATCTGCTCTTCCAGCCGGCGCAGGTAGTTGCCGGTGCGGCCGGCCATGAAGTCGCAGAAGTCCTCGGCCAGCGCCCGGTGTTCGTCCGCCGAGACCTTGCCGACACAGGGTGCGGCGCACTTGCCGATGTAGCCGAGCAGGCAGGGCCGGCCGACCTGGCGGGCGCGCTTGAAGACGCCGTTGGAGCAGGTGCGGACGGGGAAGACGCGCAGCAGCAGGTCGACCGTCTCGCGGATCGCCCAGGCGTGGCCGTAGGGGCCGAAGTAGCGCACGCCCTTCTTGTGCGCCCCGCGCATGACCTGGACCCGCGGGTACTCCTCGTTGAGGGTGACCGCGAGCTCCGGATAGCTCTTGTCGTCGCGGTACTTGACGTTGAAACGGGGGTCGAACTCCTTGATCCAGGAGTACTCCAGCTGGAGCGCCTCGACCTCGGTGGTGACCACTGTCCACTCCACCGAGGCCGCGGTGGTGACCATCGTCGCGGTGCGTGGGTGCAGCCCTGCGAGGTCCTGGAAGTAGGAGGAGAGCCGGGGGCGCAGGCTCTTGGCCTTGCCGACGTAGATGACCCGCCCGTGGGCGTCGCGGAACTTGTAGACCCCGGGCGACGTCGGGATCGCGCCGGGCGCCGGGCGGTAGGTGGACGGGTCAGCCATGGGTCCACCGTACCCAGTCGGCGGGGCGTCCCGTGGGCCGGTCCGCAGCTCGGGCGGCGGCCCGGCGGGCGGTGCGGTCGCCGGCCCGGCGGGCGGCCGGGGTGCGCGGGGTCACCGGCCGCCGCCCCGGTTGAGCAGGTCCGTGCCGAGCGGGGTGATCGAGTGCAGCACGGCGCCACCGCGGCGCCGGGTGGTGATCAGGTTCGCCTCGCGCAGGACGCCCGCGTGCTGGCTCGCCGCCGCGGGCGAGATGTTGAGCCGGCGGGCCAGTTCGCCGGTGCTGCAGCCCTCCGCCACGACGCCCAGGGCGGCGGCCCTGGTCCGGCCGAGCAGCGCGCCGAGGGGCTTGCGGTCGGGCTCCCCGTCGCCCCAGAACGCGGCCGCGGCGAGCGGATCGGCGAGGGCGGGCACGGCCAGGACCGGCGGTGCGCTCTCGTCGGCGAGGTCGGTGAGCAGTTCCGCATGGCCGACCAGGAACACCGTCGGCACCAGGACCAGCCCGCGGCCGTTCAGGAAGACGTCCACCTCCCGGGGGAAGCGGACCTTCAGGACGGGGGCCTCCCACCGGACCAGCGTCGGGGAGACGGCCTCCAGCAGCCGCTCGATGCCGCCCTCCAGGACGGTGCGCGCCCAGTCGGCCCGGACGGCGTCCAACTGCCCGCGCATCCGCTGCCAGTGGGGCTGCACCACCGCGCGGTAGCAGGCTTCCAGCGAGTCGGCGAGGACGCGCCGGGCCTCCTGGTCGCCGTCCGCCAGCGCCCGCAGCCACCCCGGGGCGGCCCGGGGCAGCGACAGGTGCTCCAACTCCAGGCGCAGCACGGTGTCGGAGGTGCTCAGCAGGCGGTCGACGCCGGACTCGATGGTCGGCTCGGTGCCGGTCAGGGCGATCAGGTCGATGCCGGGCCCGCTGTGCGGTAACAGCGAGGCGAGCGGGCGCAGCCGGCGGCTCAGCGGGGCGTCCAGCCGGCCGCGCAGGCCCTGGCGCCAGGGGTGGAAGACCGCGGGGACGTTCGGGCAGGTCAGCAGGGTCAGCGCGTGGCCGGTCTCGGCCGCCGCCCCGACCGTGGAGACCGTCCTCGTCCGCGCCAGATCGTCGGCCGTGAAGTGGATCCGCAGCACCGAAGTCCCTCCCATGCCTCCGCCGCTGCCGGAAGTCTCGCGCCCCCCGCCGTGCGCCGTCCAGCAGGGGCTTTAAGCCTGGGCCGAAAAGCCTGTCGCTGCACGGCCCGGGCACCGCACGATGGAGCCGTGCAGCCCGTGCAGGAGGTCTCGCCGCCCCGACGGGGGTGGGGCGGCGAGGCGGGGTGCAGCACCGGCCGGGCGGTGCGTGCGGCGGCTCAGGCCGGGGTGACCTTGAGGTTGTCGCCGTCGACGGCCACCGCGTACTGGGGCAGCGGCTTGATCGCCGGGCCCTCGACGCGGGCGCCGGTGTCCATGTTGAACGAACTGCCGTGGCACGGGCACTTGATCAGGTGGTCCTCGACCTTGTCGACCACGCACCCGGCGTGCGTGCAGACCGCGCTGAAGGCCTCGTACTTGCCGGCGGACGGCTGGGTGACGACGATCTTCTTCTCGCGGTAGACCTTGCCGCCGCCCACCGGCACGTCCGCGGCCGGGCCGACCACCACCGGCTCCTTGGGCGTGGCGGGGGCCGAGGACTTGGCGGTGGTGGAGGAGCCGCCGGAGGCGCAGCCGGACAGGGCGACCGTGCCCCCGGCGGCCAGGACGGCGGCGGCACCGCAGAGCACGGTGCGACGGGAGGCGGCGGGGCTCTCGGGGGCCTCGGACATCGGTGGCTGCTCCTCGGGGGGTGGGGGCGGTCGACGGTCAGCGGCAGTCTATGCGCCGCACCCGGCCGTCCCGAGGCGGGACGGCCGGGTGCGGTACCGGACGGGCTGCCGGCGGTGCCGGGCCGGCTACTTCTTGGCGGCGGCCCGCTTGCGCGGGGCCTTCACCGCGACCGGGGCGTCGTTGAACTCCCCCGGCAGGATGTCCCGCAGGAACTTGCCGGTGTGGCTGTCCGGGACGGCGGCGATCTGCTCCGGGGTGCCCTCGGCGACCACCGTGCCACCGCCGGATCCGCCTTCGGGGCCCATGTCGACGATCCAGTCGGCGGTCTTGATCACATCGAGGTTGTGCTCGATGACGATCACCGTGTTGCCCTTCTCCACCAGGCCGGTGAGGACCTTGATCAGCTTGCTGATGTCCTCGAAGTGCAGGCCGGTGGTCGGCTCGTCCAGCACGTAGACCGTGCGCCCGGTGGAGCGCTTCTGCAGCTCGGAGGCGAGCTTGACGCGCTGCGCCTCACCGCCGGAGAGCGTCGGCGCGGACTGGCCGAGCCGGACGTAGCCGAGGCCGACGTCGTTGAGCGTCCGCAGGTGCCGGGCGATCGCCGGGACCGCCTCGAAGAAGTGCAGCGCCTCCTCGATCGGCATGTCCAGCACCTCGGCGATGGACTTGCCCTTGTAGTGCACCTCCAGCGTCTCCCGGTTGTACCGGGCGCCGTGGCAGACCTCGCACGGCACGTAGACGTCGGGCAGGAAGTTCATCTCGATCTTGATGGTGCCGTCGCCGGAGCAGTTCTCGCAGCGGCCGCCCTTGACGTTGAACGAGAACCGGCCGGGCAGGTATCCGCG
This sequence comes from Kitasatospora sp. NPDC090091, assembly GCF_044747365.1. NCBI lineage: Bacteria > Bacillati > Actinomycetota > Actinomycetes > Kitasatosporales > Streptomycetaceae > Kitasatospora > Kitasatospora sp. NPDC090091. The sequence continues at coordinate 129,760 of NZ_JBIVDY010000010.1, read as the reverse complement.
GACCTTGGCCTCCTGCGTCTCCGCGAAGAGCCGCCGGACGTGGTCGAACACGCCGGTGTAGGTGGCCGGGTTGGAGCGCGGGGTCCGGCCGATCGGCGACTGGTCGACGTGCACCACCTTGTCCACCAGGTCGGTGCCGGTGATCCGGGTGTGCCGGCCGGGCACGCTGCGGGCGCCGTTCAGCTCCCGGGCGAGGTGGGTGTAGAGGATGTCGTTGACCAGCGTGGACTTGCCGGAGCCGGAGACGCCGGTGATCGCGGTGAAGGTGCCGAGCGGGAAGCCGACCGTGACGTCCTTGAGGTTGTGCTCGCGGGCGCCGTGAACGGTCAGCTGGCGCTTGGCGTCCCGCGGACGGCGGGCGGCCGGGATCGGGATGCTGCGCTTGCCGGAGAGGTACTGGCCGGTCAGCGACTCCTTGTTGCCGAGCAGCTCCTTCAGCGAGCCCGAGTGCACCACCTTGCCGCCGTGCTCGCCGGCGCCGGGGCCGATGTCGACCACCCAGTCGGCCGTCTTGATGGTGTCCTCGTCGTGCTCGACGACGATCAGGGTGTTGCCGATGTCCCGCAGGCGGACCAGCGTCTCGATCAGGCGGTGGTTGTCCCGCTGGTGCAGGCCGATGGACGGCTCGTCCAGCACGTAGAGCACGCCGACCAGGCCGGAGCCGATCTGGGTGGCGAGCCGGATGCGCTGGGCCTCGCCGCCGGAGAGGGTGCCGGCCGCGCGGTTGAGCGAGAGGTAGTCCAGGCCGACGTCGACCAGGAAGCGGAGCCGCTCGTTGACCTCCTTGAGGACCCGCTCGGCGATCTTCTTGTCGCGGGCGTTGAGCTTCATCGCGCCCAGGAACTCGGAGCAGTCGCTGATCGACATCGCCGAGACCTCGGCGATGGACCGGCCCTCGACCGTCACCGCGAGCACGATCGGCTTGAGCCTGGTGCCCTCGCAGGTCGGGCAGGGCACCTCGCGCATGTAGCCCTCGAAGCGCTCGCGGCTGGAGTCGCTCTCCGCCTCGCTGTGCCGGCGCTGGATGAACGGCACCGCGCCCTCGAAGCCCGTGGTGTACGAGCGGTCCCGGCCGTAGCGGTTGCGGTAGCGCACCTCGACCTGGTGCTTGTGCCCGTACAGCAGCGCCTTCTTGGCGCGGGCCGGCAGCCCGGCCCACGGGATGTCGGTGCGGAAGCCCAGCTCGCCGGCGAGGGCGTCGATCAGGCGCTGGAAGTACTCCTTGGTGTGGCCGCCGGACCACGGGTGGATGGCGCCCTCGTCCAGCGAGCGCTCCTCGTCCGGGATCACCAGCTCCGGGTCCACCTCCATCCGGTTGCCGAGGCCGGAGCAGTCCGGGCAGGCGCCGAACGGCGAGTTGAACGAGAACGAGCGCGGCTCCAGCTCCTCGAACGACACGTCGTCGTACGGGCAGTAGAGGTGCTCGGAGTACATCCGCTCGCGCTCCGGGTCGTCCTCCGGAAGGTCGACGAAGTCGAGCACGACCATGCCGCCGCTGAGCCGCAGGGCCGTCTCCACCGAGTCGGTCAGCCGCCGCTTGGCGCTCCCCTTGACGGTGAGCCGGTCGATGACCACCTCGACGGTGTGCTTCTCCTGCTTCTTGAGCTTGGGGGGCTCGGCGAGCTGGATCGTCGCGCCGTCCACCCGGGCGCGGGCGTAGCCCTTGGACTGGAGGTCGGCGAAGAGGTCGACGAACTCGCCCTTGCGCTCGCGCACCACCGGGCTGAGCACCTGGAACCGGGTGCCCTCGGCGAGCTCCAGCACCTTGTCCACGATGGCCTGCGGGGACTGCTTGGCGATCGGGCGGCCGCAGTGCGGGCAGTGCGGCTTGCCGATCCGCGCGAACAGCAGGCGCAGGTAGTCGTAGACCTCGGTGATGGTGCCGACGGTCGACCGCGGGTTGCGGTTGGTGGACTTCTGGTCGATCGAGACGGCCGGGGAGAGGCCCTCGATGAAGTCGACGTCGGGCTTGTCCATCTGCCCGAGGAACTGCCGGGCGTAGGAGGAGAGCGATTCGACGTAGCGGCGCTGACCCTCGGCGAAGATCGTGTCGAAGGCCAGCGAGGACTTGCCGGAGCCGGAGAGGCCCGTGAAGACGATGAGGGAGTCGCGGGGCAGGTCGAGCGAGACGTTCTTGAGATTGTGCTCGCGAGCACCGCGGACGATGAGGCGGTCGGCCACTGCTTCTGGCGCCTTTCTCCGGGGCGAGACGGCTTGCGGTGAGAGGTGTTCTTCTTCCAGGATGCGGCAGCCAGCCTATAGCTCAGGCGTTCGATTATCGAGCCGGTCAAGCGGAGTCCACCCGAACGAGTGACGGCCCGGCCCCGACCGTCCGCACCCCGTCCCGGAAAGCACCTGCTCAGGGCCCGGATCGGCGATAGCGTCACCTGGTGAACGAGCGGTGCCCCCCGTGGGCAACGCACCGCCTCCCACCGGAAGGCTGATTCGATGACCGACCCGCAGACCGCCGCCGCCCTCGCCGCCGACCGGCTGAGCCTGGTCGAGGAGGGCACCCGGCACCTGCTGCACACCGTCTCCGGACTGAAGCCCGAGGCCGTCGCCGAGCCCTCCGCGCTCCCCGGCTGGACCAGGGGCCACGTACTGGCGCACGTCGCCCGCAACGCCGACTCCCTGGTCAACCTCCTGGACGGCGCCCGCACCGGCACCGACATCCCGCAGTACCCCAGCGGCGAGGTGCGCGACCAGGGCATCGAGGACGGCGCCCCGCGCCCGGTGGACGTCCAGCTGGCCGACCTGCGCGCGTCGGACGAGCGCTTCGCCGCTGCCGCCGCCCTGCTGCCCGCCGAGGCCTGGACGGCCGACGTCCGCCACCGCACCGGCTACGTCTTCCCGGCCTCCGACATCCCCTGGAAGCGCCTCGCCGAGGTCGAGTACCACCACGTGGACCTGGACGCCGGCTACACCCCCGCGCACTGGCCGGAGCTGTTCGCGGTCACCGAGTTCCGCAAGCTCTCCGCCCGGCTGGCCGGCGCCGACCTGCCCGCCGTCGAGCTGGTCGCCGACGACACCGAGGACCGCGGCGTGATCGGCACCGGCACGCCGTCGCTGACCGTCGAGGGGCCGGTCCGGGCGCTGCTCGCCTGGCTCTCCGGCCGCTCCGGCGGCGACGGACTGCGCCGCACCCCCGACGCCGCGCTCCCCCAGCTTCCCCCCATGGGCTGACCGCGCGAGGATGATCCCAGGACCGACAGAGCGAGGAGCGGACGGATGACGTACCACGGAGCGGTCAAGGTCGGCGGACCGCCGGACGTGCGCGAGCTGGCCCACCTGATCATCACCAAGGTGGCCGTCGGCCCGTACGACAACAATGCGTACCTGCTGCGCTGCCGGGCCACCGACGAGCAGCTGCTGATCGACGCCGCGGCCGACGCGCCCGTCCTGCTGGAGACCGTCGGCGACGAACTCGCCACGGTGGTCACCACCCACCGCCACCACGACCACTGGGGCGCGCTCGCCGAGGTGGTCGCCACCACCGGCGCCCGGACCGCGGCCGGCGAGCACGACGCCGAGGGCATCGACGTCCCGACCGAGCTGCGGCTGGCCGACGGCGGCCGGCTGCGGGTCGGCCAGGTCGAGCTGACCGTCCGGCACCTGGTCGGCCACACCCCGGGGGCGATCGTGCTGGTCTACGACGACCCGCAGGGCCACCCGCACGTCTTCACCGGCGACTGCCTGTTCCCCGGCGGGGTGGGCAACACCTGGGGCGACGCGGCGGCCTTCGAGAGCCTGTACAAGGACGTCAACGAGAAGATCTTCGACGTCCTGCCGGACGAGGCCTGGGTCTACCCCGGGCACGGCAACGACACCACGCTCGGCGCCGAGCGCCCGCACCTCCAGGAGTGGCGCGAGCGCGGCTGGTAGCCCCGGACGCGCAGTGGCCCCCGCGACCGTCTCCGGTCGCGGGGGCCACTGCCGTCCGAGGGGTCGGGCGACGGTCAGGCGTCGACCTTCTCCGCCTGCTCGACCGCCTCCCGCTCCTGCTTCTTCGCGGCCACCAGGCTGGTCACGGTGGTGACGGCGAGCACCACCACGATGAAGCCCAGCGAGAACGGGATGCCGATCTCCGGCACGTGCACACCCTGCTCGTGCAGCGCGTGCAGCACCAGCTTCACCCCGATGAAGCCGAGGATCACCGACAGGCCGTACGAGAGGTGGACCAGCTTCTTCAGCAGCCCGCCGATCAGGAAGTACAGCTGGCGCAGACCCATCAGGGCGAAGGCGTTGGCGGTGAAGACGATGTACGGGTCCTGGGTCAGGCCGAAGATCGCGGGGATCGAGTCCAGCGCGAACAGCACGTCGGTGGTGCCGATCGCCAGCATCACGATCAGCATCGGCGTCATCAGCCGACGGCCGTTCTCCCGGATGAAGAGCTTGGTGCCGTGGTACTTGTCGGTGGACGGGAAGCGCCGCTCGATCGACTTGAGCAGGCGGTTCTCCTCGAACTCCTCGTCCTCCTCCTCGGCCCGGGCCTCCTTGATCAGCTTCCACGCCGTCCAGACCAGGAAGCCGCCGAAGATGAAGAACACCCACGAGAACTGGGCCACCAGGGCCGCGCCGCCGGCGATGAAGACCGCGCGCAGCACCAGCGCGATGATCACACCGAACATCAGCACGCGCTGCTGGTAGATCCTCGGCACCGCGAACTTGCCCATGATCAGGATGAACACGAAGAGGTTGTCGACGCTGAGCGACTTCTCGGTGATGTACCCGGCGAAGAACTCACCGGCCGGCTGCGAACCGGAGTGCCACCAGAGGAACCCGCCGAAGACCGCGGCGAGCACGATCCAGACCGTGGTCCAGATTCCCGCTTCCTTGATCGAGACCTCGTGCGGCTTGCGGCCGCCGATGAAGAAGTCGGCCACGATCAGCGCCAACAGCACACCGATCGTGCCGACCCACATGCTTACGGAAACGTCCACTACTGCTCCTCCGGCAGGTAGGCGAGACAGTCATCGTCACTGCCGGAGGTCTCTTCCGCCCGACGGGCTCGCGACTGCGAGCGCTCGGACCAGCGCCCCGGGACGCCGCTTCCAGGGCGCCCGTGATGACGGGACTACTGCTGCAGGGAATACTCCCCTCCGCTGCCATCGAGGGTAACAGGAATTCCAAGGGAAGGTAAAGAAGGTAAAGAGCCCCTTGGGGAACGGGCCGGCGGCCGCCTAGAGGAACGGCTCGATGGCCGGCAGCAGGTCCTGGAAGGTCCGGCCGCGGGCGGGCGCACCGATCGCCTGCATCCCCCAGCCGCCGGACGGCTCGCGGAAGACCTTGGCCATGATCTGCCCGGTGTGCGGCCCGCCGCCGGCGAGCTCGTACCGGGCGAGCTCCAGCCCGGTGGACTCGTCCACCAGCCGGCAGTAGGCGTTCTGCACCTCGGCGAAGGTCTGCCCGGTGTAGGAGCTCACCGTGAACACCACCTGGGTGATGTGCGCCGGCACGTGCACGAGGTCGACCAGGATCGACTCGTCGTCGCCGCCCGCGCCGGTGCCGCCGACCAGGTTGTCCCCAGTGTGCCTGACCGAGCCGTCGTTGCTCTCCAGGTGCTGGAAGAACACCACGTCGGACGGCGTCTGCTCGGCGTAGAGCAGCGCCGAGGCGTCCAGGTCGATCTGCCTGGTCCGGCTGCCGAACAGGCCCCGCTTGGGCGCCGCTTTCCAGCCCAGCCCCATCCGGACGACCGTCAGCGACTCGCCCGTCCCCTTCTGCAGGCTGACCTGCTGCCCCTTGGCAAGGTTCACCGACACGGCGTCGTCCTCTCTGCCCAGCCGTGCGGCGGTTCGCCGCACAGGCTCCACGGTGGAACACCCCGTTGCCGTCCCCCGGCTGATGCCCCCTGGTGCTCCCGCCCCGTTTCGGAGGCGGCACCGCAGGAAAGCCTAGGGCCTGCGGTCCGGCGCTTCGCCCGCCGCCTACCCGTTTGTGGCAAGCCTGAGACACCGCCGGGCTTGACCGGTGCCGGAACCGGCCAAACCCGGCGGGGGTGCGGATCCGGGGCGGGACCCGGACAGGGCCCGGGCCCGAGCCACGGGGCCTACGCGATCCCGGCCTCGCGCATCTGCCGCAGCTCCTTCTTCAGCTCCTTGACCTCGTCCCGCAGCCGGGCCGCGACCTCGAACTGGAGGTCCGTCGCGGCGGCGTGCATCCGGTCCGTCATCGACTGGATCAGCTCGGCCAGCTCGGCGGCCGGCATCGACTTGGCCGGCTTGCGGTCCGCGCCCAGCGCCGGCACCGGGGCCTTGCCCTTGGCCGCCCCGCCCCGGTAACCGGTGGAGAGCAGCTCGTCGGTGTCGACGTCCTCGCGGGCGAGGGTGTCCAGGATGTCGCCGATCTTCTTCCGCAGCGGCTGCGGGTCGATCCCGTGCTCCTTGTTGTAGGCCTGCTGCACGGCCCGACGGCGGTTGGTCTCCTCGATCGCCTTCTCCATCGAGGGGGTGATCCGGTCCGCGTACATGTGGACCTGGCCGGAGACGTTACGGGCGGCGCGGCCGATGGTCTGGATCAGCGACGTCCCGGAGCGCAGGAAGCCCTCCTTGTCCGCGTCCAGGATCGCCACCAGGGAGACCTCGGGCAGGTCGAGGCCCTCGCGGAGCAGGTTGATTCCGACCAGCACGTCGTACCTGCCCGCCCGCAGCTCGCGCAGCAGCTCGACCCGGCGCAGCGTGTCGACGTCGCTGTGCAGGTAGCGGACCCGGATGTCCAGGCCGAGCATGTAGTCGGTGAGGTCCTCGGCCATCTTCTTGGTGAGGGTGGTGACCAGGACGCGCTCGTCCCGCTCCACCCGCTTGCGCACCTCGTGCACCAGGTCGTCGATCTGGCCCTCGGTGGGCTTGACGATCACCTCGGGGTCGATCAGGCCGGTCGGGCGGATGATCTGCTCGACCTGGCCGTCGCCGCGGGACAGCTCGTACGGGCCGGGGGTGGCCGACAGGTAGACGGTCTGGTCGATCCGCTCCAGGAACTCCTCCCACTTGAGCGGGCGGTTGTCCATCGCGGAGGGCAGCCGGAAGCCGTGCTCGACCAGGGTGCGCTTGCGCGAGGCGTCGCCCTCGTACATCGCGCCGATCTGCGGGACGGTGACGTGCGACTCGTCGATCACCAGGAGGAAGTCCTCCGGGAAGTAGTCGAGCAGGGTGTTCGGCGGGGAGCCGGGCTCGCGGCCGTCGAAGTGCATCGAGTAGTTCTCGACACCGGAGCAGGTGCCGATCTGCCGGAGCATCTCGATGTCGTACGTGGTGCGCATCCGCAGCCGCTGGGCCTCCAGCAGCTTGCCCTGCTTCTCCAGCCTGGCGAGCGTCTGCTCCAGCTCCTGCTCGATGCCGTTGACGGCACGCTCCATCCGCTCCGGCCCGGCCACGTAGTGCGAGGCGGGGAAGACGTGGACGGCGTCGTCCTGGCTGATGATCTCGCCGGTGAGCGGGTGCAGCGTGTACAGCGCCTCGATCTCGTCGCCGAACATCTCGATCCGGACGGCGAGCTCCTCGTACACCGGGAAGATCTCGATGGTGTCGCCGCGGACCCGGAAGGTGCCGCGGGTGAAGGCGAGGTCGTTGCGGGTGTACTGGATGTCGACGAAGCGGCGCAGCAACACGTCGCGGTCGATCTCCTCGCCGACCTTGAGCTGCACCATCCGGTCGACGTACTCCTGCGGGGTGCCGAGGCCGTAGATGCAGGAGACGGAGGCGACCACGATCACGTCCCGGCGGGTGAGCAGCGAGTTGGTGGCGGAGTGGCGCAGCCGCTCGACCTCCTCGTTGATCGAGGAGTCCTTCTCGATGTAGGTGTCCGTCTGCGGGACGTACGCCTCGGGCTGGTAGTAGTCGTAGTACGAGACGAAGTACTCGACGGCGTTGTTCGGCAGCAGCTCGCGGAACTCGTTGGCCAGCTGGGCGGCCAGCGTCTTGTTCGGCGCCATCACCAGGGTGGGGCGCTGCAGCTTCTCGATCATCCAGGCCGTGGTGGCCGACTTGCCGGTGCCGGTGGCGCCGAGCAGGACGACGTCCTTCTCCCCCGCGCGGATCCGGCGCTCCAGCTCGGCGATGGCCGCGGGCTGGTCGCCGTTGGGCTGGTAGGGACTGACGACCTCGAAGGGCGCCACTGACCGCTCAATGCTCGTGATGGGTCGCACGTGTCCACCGTACGACCCACCACCGACAAAGATGACCCACTCCGCGACCCGGCCCCGGCCGGCGCCCGTCGGGGCACTCTCCCGGGGCGCTCCGCCGGGGCGCCCTACCGGGCGCTGTCCCGGGCCAGGGCGACCAGGCGGGAGATCGCCCGGAGGTACTTCTTCCGGTAGCCGCCGCGCAGCATCTCCTCCGGGAACACCTCGTCGAAGGGCACGCCGGAGGCGGTGATCGGCAGCTCGCGGTCGTACATCCGGTCGGCGAGGACGACCAGGCGCAGCGCGGTGGACTGGTCGTCGACCTGGCGCACGCCGCGCAGGCAGACCGCGGTCACGTCGTCCAGCAGCGCGCCGTAGCGGCTGGGGTGGACGGCGGACAGGTGGTCGAGCAGGGCGCCGAAGTCGTCCAGCGAGGCGCCCGGGGTGCCGGCGGCCACGGCCTCGACGCGGGCGTCGGTGTACGGCGGCGGGGCGTCCGGCAGGCCGCGGTGGCGGTAGTCCTGGCCGTCGATCCGCATCGGGCGGAAGTGCGCGGACAGGCCCTGGATCTCGCGCAGGAAGTCGGCGGCGGCGAACCGGCCCTCGCCGAGCTTCTCGGGCAGGGTGTTGGAGGTGGCGCAGAGCTTGACGCCGTTGTCGACCAGCCGGCCGAGCAGGGTGGAGACCAGCACGGTGTCGCCCGGGTCGTCCAGCTCGAACTCGTCGATGCAGAGCAGCTTGTGCCCGGAGAGGGTGGTCACGGCCTGCTGGAAGCCGAGCGCGCCGACCAGGTTGGTGAGCTCGACGAAGGTGCCGAAGGCCTTGGGGCCGGGGGCGGCGTGCCAGAGCGAGGCGAGCAGGTGGGTCTTGCCGACGCCGTAGCCGCCGTCGAGGTAGACGCCGGCCGGGCCGGTGGGCGCGGGGGCGCTGCGGCGGAACCAGCTGCGCCTGGGCGCGGACCCGTCCGCCCCGTTGAGGCCGCCGGCGAACTGCTCCAGGACCTGCACGGCCTCGTACTGGCTGGGCTGGCCCGGGTCCGGGAGGTACGTCCCGAAGCTGACGTCGGAGAAGCGCGGCGGCGGGACCATCTCGGCCACCAGGCGCTCGGCGGGGACGACGGGGCGCCGGTCGGTGAGGGCGGTGGGGGCGGCGGACGGGACGGCGGTCGCTATGGACTCGGTCGCGGCGTCGGAGTGTGGGGCTGCTGCGGGCACGGTACTAGAGGGTACGCCTGGTCGCGCACCGGCCTGTTCGGGGCCGCCGGCGGGGGCCGGTGGAAGACTGGTGGCATGCATCAGTTGATCAGCCCGCTGGCCGAGCCGTTCGCCGATCCCGCCTCGCTGGAGTCGCTGGCCGCCGTCTACGCGTACCCCGACCAGGTGAATCGGGGCCTGCCGTGGCTGCGCGCCAACATGGTGGCCGGCCTGGACGGGGCGGCGAAGCTGGACGGGCTCTCGGAGGGGCTCTCCGGGGACGCCGACAAGCGGATCTTCGGGGTGCTGCGGGCGCTGGCCGACGTGGTGCTGGTCGGCGCCGAGACGGTCCGCGCCGAGGGCTACCGGCCGGGGCGGGCGCGGGCCGAGTTCGCTGCGGCGCGCCGCGCGGCCGGGCAGGCAGCGGCGCCCGCGATCGCAGTGGTCAGCCGCTCGCTGGGGCTGGACCTGGCGGCGCCGCTGTTCACCGAGCCGCTGGTCCCGACGGTGGTGATCACCGTCGAGGACGCGCCGCCCGCGCGCCTCGCCGAGGTCGCCGGGGTGGCCGACGTGATCGTCGCCGGGCGGGACTCGGTGGACCTGGCGGCGGCGGTGGCGGCACTGGTCGACCGGGGCTGGACGCGGCTGCTGACCGAGGGCGGCCCGCGGCTGCTCGGCCAGCTGGCCGCGGCGGGGCTGCTGGACGAGCTGTGCCTGTCGGTCGCGCCGCTGGTCACGGCCGGCGACGCGCCGCGGATCATCCGCGATGCGCAAATGCCTGACGCGCAGCGGATGCGGCTGGTCTCATTGATCGAGCAGAAAGGATTCCTCTTCACCCGCTACCTGCGTCTTCACCCGCAGTCCGCCTCCTCGGCCCCCTGATCGCCGGACGCGGCCGCACTCCCTCCGGGGACGGCCCGCCCGCGCGGCCCGGTGGCCCGCGGAGCAGCGTGCGGACAGCTTCCGCCGGGCAGTATGGGATGCGATGCCGGGGCCCGGGGGCCGGCCACTGGAAGGGACTCACGTGTTCAAGACGGTACTGATGATCGAGAAGGCGCTCTCCGACGCCGACGTGGAGCTGGTCACCACGCTCCACAGCGACGAGAAGGTGTCCTTCGTCGTCCTGATGCAGCCGCGCGGCAAGCAGGACGAGCTGCTGCGGGCGCTGGACGACGTCGCCCTCGGCCACCTGGACAAGGTGGTGCACGAGCACGACGAGTCCGAGAGCGGGCCGACGGTGGGCGACGAGTCGCTGGCGCACAGCCTGCGCCACCTGCGGGCCGCCGGGGCCGAGGCGGTCGGCGAGCTGGTCGAGGACAAGCCGCTGGACCGGCTGCGCTCGGTGGTCGAGGAACACCGGGCCGACGAGGTCGTCGTGCTCACCTCGCCGCACTTCGTGGAGGAGTTCTTCCACCGCGACTGGGCCTCCCAGGCCCGGCACAAGGTGGGCGTCCCGGTCCTGCGGCTGTTCGCCAGCGACTCCTGACCGGACGCGCACGTGGTGCAGAATCGTCCTTGCGGTCCGCCCGCGAGGACGATTCGCACATCGGCTCGCGGACCCGGCCGCACACCCCTGTCCTTCCCTCCTTGCCCGCCGTACGGGCGGGAGGGACCCATCGCCTGTACGGAGCCCCGCCTTGAACGACGCCGCGCACGACCTGCACGCCCCGCACTTCATCGGCATCGGCGGCGCCGGGATGTCCGGCCTGGCGAAGATCCTCGCGGTGCGCGGCGCCAGCGTCTCCGGCAGCGACTCCAAGGAGTCCGAGACCGTCCTCGCGCTGCGTGCGCTCGGCGCCAGCGTGCACATCGGCCACGCCGCCGAGCACGTCCCGGACGGCGTCAGCAGCGTCGTCGTCTCCAGCGCGATCCGCGCGGACAACCCGGAGCTGGCCGCCGCCCGCGAGCGCGGCATCCCGGTCGTCCACCGCTCCGACGCGCTGGCCGCGCTGATGGGCGGCCGCCGGGCGCTGGCGGTGGCCGGCACCCACGGCAAGACCACCACCACCAGCATGCTCGCCGTCGCCCTCGGCGAGCTGGGCCTCGACCCCTCGTACGCGATCGGCGGCGACCTCGACGCTCCCGGCTCCAACGCCCACCACGGCACCGGCGAGATCTTCGTCGCCGAGGCCGACGAGAGCGACCGCAGCTTCCACAAGTACGCGCCCGAGGTGGCGATCGTGCTCAACGTGGAGCTGGACCACCACGCCAACTACGCCTCGATCGACGAGATCTACGAGTCCTTCGAGACCTTCGTCGGCCGGATCACCCCCGGCGGCACCCTGGTCGTCTCCGCCGACCACGACGGCGCCCGCGAGCTGACCTCCCGGGTGGCCGGACGCGAGGGCCTGAACGTGGTCACCGTCGGCGCTGCCGAGGACGCCGACGTCCGCGTCCTGTCGGTCACCGCCCGCGGCATGACCAGCGAGGTCACCGTCCTGCTGGACGGCGAGGAGCTGGCCTTCACCGTCTCGGTGCCCGGCCGCCACTACGCCCACAACGCGGTCGCCGCCCTGGCCGCCGGCGCGGCCCTCGGCGTCCCGGCCGCCGACCTGGCCAAGGCGCTCGGCTCCTACACCGGCGTGCGGCGCCGGCTCCAGCTCAAGGGCGAGGCCGCCGGCGTCCAGGTGATCGACTCCTACGCCCACCACCCGACCGAGATGACCGCCGACCTGGAGGCGATCCGCGAGGGTCTGGAGGGCGCCGGCCGGGTGCTGGTGGTCTTCCAGCCGCACCTGTTCAGCCGCACCCAGCAGCTCGCCGAGGAGATGGGCGCCGCTCTGGCCCTGGCCGACGCCTCCGTCGTCCTGGACATCTACCCGGCCCGCGAGGACCCGATCCCCGGCGTCACCAGCGAACTGATCATCGACGCGGCCCGCCGGGCCGGCGCCGACGTCACCGCCGAGCACGCCTTCGACGCCGCCCCCGCGCTGCTGGCCGGCCTGGCCCGCCCGGGCGACCTGCTGCTGACCATGGGCGCCGGCGACGTCACCAACCTGGGCCCGGAAATCCTGACGCACCTCGAAAGCGTTGCCACCAACGTCTGATTCCGCCCGACGGGAGCCGTGATGAGCTACGAGATCGAGAAGTCCGACGCCGAGTGGCGCGCCCAGCTCACGCCGGAGGAGTACCACGTCCTCCGCGAGGCGGGCACCGAGCGCCCCTTCACCGGTGAGTACACCGACACCAAGACGGTCGGCGTCTACGGCTGCCGGGCCTGCGGCGCCGAGCTGTTCAGCTCGGAGACCAAGTTCGACAGCCACTGCGGCTGGCCGTCCTACTTCGCGCCGCTGGCCGAGGACCGCGTCCAGTACATCGAGGACACCTCGCTCGGCATGCGCCGGGTCGAGGTCCGTTGCGCCCGCTGCGGCGGGCACCTCGGCCACGTCTTCGAGGGCGAGGGCTACGGCACGCCGACGGACCAGCGGTACTGCATCAACAGCATCTCGCTGACCCTGAAGCCGGCCGACGAGGCCTGACGGAGCAGGGCCGCGCGGGCCCGGGAGCCGATCATCGGCTCCCGGGCCCGCGTGCTATCCGGAGACCGGGTGGAAGCGGACCGGGAGGTGGACCAGGGCGCGGTGGAACGGGCCCGGGCGCCAGAGGAGCTCCGTGGCGGGGGTGGTCAGTTCGAGGTCGCTGAGCCGGCTGGTGAGCTGCTCGATCGCGGTGATCGCGATCAGCAGCGCGGGGTCGCGGGCCGGGCAGGCGTGCGGGCCGGCCGCCCAGGCCAGGTGCGCGGACTCGCCGCTGCGCAGCCCGGTGCCCTCCGCGGGCGGCGCGGCCTGGGAGTTGGCGGCCGCGTAGGAGACCAGCACCAGCGAGCCGGCCGGGATCTCCCGGCCGTGGAAGGTGATGTCGTACCGCGGGTAGTGCGCCGAGAGGTTGGCCATCGGCGGCTCGTGCCAGAGCACCTCGTCGATCGCCTGGTAGGCGGTCATCGCGCCGCCGATCAGCGAGCCGGCGTAGCGGGCGTCGGTGAGCAGGCGCAGCAGGGCGTTGCCGATCAGGTTGGTGGTCGGCTCGTGCCCGGCGATCATGGTCAGGGTGATCTGCCGGATCACCTCCTCGTTGTCCAGCCCGGCGGGGTGGGTGACGAACCACGAGGTGAGGTCGTGCCGGGGGTGCTCGCGCCGCTCGGCGACCATGGCGGTGACCACCGCGATGAGGTCCCCGTAGGCGGCCACGGCCTTCTCGGTGGACTCGATCATCCCGGCGATGCCGGCCACCAGCCGGTCGCTGTGCTCCTCGGGCACGCCGAACCAGGTGGTGACGACGGAGATCGGCAGCTGCCGGGCGTACTCGGCGATCAGGTCGGCGGTGCCGACCGACTCGAAGGCGCCGATCAGCCGGTGGGCGACCTCGGCCACCTTGCGCTGGAGCAGGTGCGGTTCGAGCAGGGCGAGCCCGTCGGTGATCACCCGGCGGTAGCGGGCGTGCACCTCGCCGTCGCTGAACAGGGCGGTGGGGCGGTAGCCGAGCATCGGCAGCAGCGGGGAGGCCGGCGGGAGGGTCTGCTGCCAGGCCCGGGAGTCCTTGGAGAAGGTGTCGGTGTCGCGCAGCAGGTCCAGGGCCGCCTGGTAGTCGGTGACCAGCAGGGCCTCGACGCCGGGGGCGATCTCCACCGGGGCGACGGCGCCGTGGCGGCGCAGCCGGTCGTAGACGAGCTGCGGGTCGGCGGCGAACGCCGGGCCGTAGATCGGGGTCGGCCGCGCGGCCGTCGCGGGGGCGGTGGGGGCCGGAGCCTCGGCGACCTCCGTGGCCGGGGCGTCGGTGGCGGTGCGGGTGTCGGTCACGGCCCCTCCGGGGCGGGATCGGGGGCTGGGGGCAGGCCGTGCAGGACGTGCTCGGCGAGCGCGATCAGCGCGTCCAGGCTGGAACGGCGCTCGCGGGCGTCGCAGAGCACCAGCGGGGTGGCGGGGTGCAGGTCCAGGTGGGCCCGGAGCACGTCGACGGAGTGCACCGGCGCGTCGGGGAAGCCGTTGACCGCCACCGCGTAGGGCAGGCCCTGCTCCTCGACCATGTCCATGATCTCGAAGGAGTCGGCCAGCCGGCGGGTGTCGGCCAGCACCAGCGCGCCCACGGCGCCGCGGGCGATGTCCTGCCAGAGCGGGAAGAACCGGCGCTGTCCGGGGGTGCCGAACAGGTACAGCACCACTTGGCCGGGCAGGGTGAGGCGGCCGAAGTCGACCGCCACCGTGGTGGTGCTCTTGCCGGGCAGCAGTGCGGCGTCGTCGACGGGCGCCCCGGTCTCGGTCATCGCCTCCTCGGTGTGGAGGGTCGCGATCTCCGACAGGGTGCGGATCAGCGTCGTCTTGCCGACGCCGAACGGGCCGGCGACGACCAGCTTCATCAGGGTCTGGTCCCGGTCGGGCAGGTAGCCCACGCGGCTCGCCCGACCGGTGCGGTCGGCCGGGCTACCGGAGTGCGCGGAGTCCAACGAGGAGCCTCTCGACGATGGTGCGGTCGGTCTGCTGGGCGCGGGGGATCGGGGCACGGGCCCGGAGGCAGCCCGCCTCGACCAGATCGGCCGCAAGGAAGACGGTGGCGCTCACCGGGAGCCGCAGGTGCGCGGCGGCCTCCACCACGGTCAGTGCTCCGGGCCTCAGCAACTCCCAGAGCCGGCGGTGCTCGGCCTCCAGCTCCGGCGACTCCGGCGACGGCTCGGTGCCCGTCGCGCACAGCACGGTGAGCCGCTCGAAGCCGGCGGTGCCCGGCCGCGACCGGCCGCCGGTGGCCAGGTAGGCGGGGACCATCCGCCTGCGGGGGACGGCGGTCATGACCGCGCTGTCGCGTCCTGCCGCCTGGCCGGGCTCGCCAGGGCGCGGCCGAGGGCGGCCACCTGGACCTGCATCTGGTAGGCCACGTTGCCGAGTTGGGCCTCCGGGGTGGTGAACACCGCGAGCGAGGTGTTCTCGCCGGCCGGGACGACGATGGCGAAGCCGAGGTCGGACTCGACCACGGTCTGGGCCAGCCGGGGCTGTTCGACGTCGGTGAACGAGGTGGTGAACGCCCGGGAGGCGGCGTGCAGGGTGGCCGTCATCGCGGCGACCCGCTCGGCAGAGGCGCGGCCGAGGCCGTCCGAGGCGCCCTCGACGAGACCGTCACCGGTGGCGATGACCGCGTGCAGGACGCCCGGCAGCTCCAGCAGCGGGGTCAGCACCCACGAGATCTCGTCGGTGGCGGTGGGGCTGGGCGTGCTGCTCACTGCTCGGCTCCTTCGGGGGAGGGGGCGGGACGGTGGCCGGTCTGGCCCGTGCGGGCGGCGGCGGGGCCGGTGTGGTCGGCCGCGCCGTCGTCGGGGTCGCCGTGGTCGGCGGCCCGGGCGTCGGTGCTGGTCCTCGCAGTGAGGGGCTGCGTGGTGGTCGGGGCGGGGGACGGGGTGGCCGCGGGGGCCGGGTCGGTCTCGGGGGCGGTGCCGGCCGTCGGGACGGCGGCCGGGTCGGTCTCGGGGGCGACAGCGAGAGCGGCAGCGGAGATGGGGTCGGTCTCGGGGGCGAGAGCGGCAGCGGGGTCGGTGCCGGTCGTGGCCCCGTCGGCGGCTGCGGCCGCTGCGACGGCGGCCCGGCCGGAGCCGGTGCCCTGCTGCAGCGCCTGCCAGCGGGCGGCCGCCTGCTCCGGCGTCCGCGCGTCCGCGTCCACCGCGGCCTCGGCCGTCGGAGCCTCCGTCGAAGCCCCCGACGCCGTCGCCGGGTCGGCCGCGGCCGCGCCGTCGGCGGGCTGCGGACGGTGGCCGAGCGGCTGCCGCCGGCGGCGGCTGGGCAGTCCGGTGCCGTCGTCCGGCACGGCGTGCACCGGCGGCACGACGTGCATGGCCGGCGCGTGCTGCCGGTCCGGCACCTCGTGCCCGGCCGGTTCGTCCGCCCCGCCCCGCCGCGTGGGCAGCGCCTGCACGGTGGAGGCCGGGGCCGGGCCGGAGCCGGCCCGCAGCGGCAGCGGGGTGAGCACCGAGAGCGGCTGCTCGCCGTCGACCAGGGTCAGCAGGGCTGCCGGGATCCGCACGATGGTCCGCATGCCGCCGTACGGCGAGGGTTCGATGTGACAGGAGAAGCCGTACTGCCGGGCGAGCTTGCCGACCACCGCGAAGCCGGTCTTCGGCGGGTTGCCCAGTTCGGTCAGCAGCACCTCGGGCGGGCCGGCCAGCAGCCGGCGGGCCCGGCCCAGCTGGTCCTCCTCCATCCCGATCCCGCTGTCGTCGACGATCACCAGCGCCCCGCGGCCGCCCTGCTGGACGGTGACCGGCACGTCCGTCTCCGGGTGCGAGTACGAGGTGGCGTTGGCGAGCAGCTCGGCGATGGTGATGGCGAGCGGCTCGGCGGCGCGGGCCACCACCGCCAGCCGGTTCTCCCGCAGGTGGTTGGCCACCTTGATCCGGGCGTAGCCGGGCACCCGGGAGAGCGCGCCGATCACGACCTCGGCCAGCGGCGAGTCGGTCCGGGCCAGGCCCGGCCAGGCCTCGCAGAGCACGGCGATGGTCTGGATCCGGCGCAGCGCGACCTCGTTGCGGAAGTCGACCTCCAGCAGCCGCGGGTCGTCGTTGTCGTTCTGGAGCTGCTGGACGAGGCTCTGGATCTGGTAGAGCAGGGTCTGGATCTTGGAGGTGGCGCCGCGCATCGCGGCCCGGGCGGCGGCGTCGACCCGCTCGCGCTCCTCGGTCACCGCGGCGGCCGAGGCGTCCAGCACGGTCTGCAGCAGCCGGACCGCCTCCGGGCCGACCGCCTCGGCGTCCAGCGGCCCGGCGGCGGGGGCGTTGGGGTGGCTGAGCCGCAGCGCGCCGGTGGCCACCCGTTCGCCGGCCAGGTGGCCGATCTCGGCCAGCAGCGCCGCGGTGCGCTCCTCGGCGGCGGCGAGCAGCCGGCCGGCCTCGGCGGTGCGGTCCTCGGCGGCGCGGGCGTGCAGTTCGGCCTCGGCGGCCCGGTGTTCCGCCGTCGCGGTGCGCTGGTCCGCCTCGCGGACCCGGCCCTCGGCGGCCAGCGCGCGGGTCTCGGCGCGCTTGGTCTCCTCGGTGGCCCGGCGGGTGACCGCCTGCGCGTCGCGGAGCTGTTGCTCGCCCCGGGCCAGCCGGGCGTCGGCGGCGCGGGCGCGCTCCTCGCCGTGGGCGGCGGCCGTCTCGGCCGTGCCGGCGCGGGCGAGGGCCCGGGACCGTCCGCGGGCGAGGAGGCCGGCCGCCGCGAGCGCGGCGACCGCCGTCACGGCCAGGGCGAGCAGCGCGATCTGCGTCATCGAAGTCCTCGGAGGTCCTCGGTCGAAGGGGCTGGAGGGTGGCGCGGGGCGGGACGGGTGGCGCGGCCCGGACGGGCGGCCGCGGGGGGGGGGGGGGGGGGGGGGCCCCCCCCCCCCCCCCCCCCCCGCGCGCGGGGCGGCGGGCGGGCGGGCCGCGCGCGCCCCCGCGCCGCCC